>JBFHGF010000288.1:0-4548 GCA_041583335.1 Bacteriovoracaceae bacterium | reverse complement strand
GATCCATTGAAAAAGATTTTTCCGCAACAGTGTGATTAATTGTCTCTAGCTCTAGTTCATGCTCTTTTACAGCATCCCATTGAATGAGTTGATTACTCGATAATTCCTCGGCAAAGTTAAAGTGAGAGGAAACCCTTGGCTTAAAATTTAAATCAATTTGAAACGATCCATTGACGATTTTGTAAACTTTGAGGGTTTTTACAAATTCATGGATAAGCTCTTCCATGAGGTTTTTTTGAAAGAGCTTTACTAGAGATTCTTTTTTTTCCTCTTGAGCGGGAATGACGAGAGTCTTGGTAAAGGCTTCTTTAAGCGCATCCTTACTGGTATTTAAAATATAATCTTCATCTTTATTCGTTCTGAAGTTTAGCTCTAGATCATAGTTGAGATACTTATTGTGGGTCTTAAATTGGAAATAAGGACTAACGAGACTTTCAAGTTCAGGTGGACCTTCCATAAGCAGTTGAGAACTTGGATAGCGCCCCATTTTTTCATAAGTCTTATCTTTACTCTTATAGTCAGCCCAGTAGCTCTTGATACGGTGCTTTTCATAAAAGTACATAGTGGTATGAATACTGGTAACTCCCAGTAGCAATATAAAACTGAAATTGAAAATAGTGTTTAATTTCTTCTTATCCAAAAATAATAACCTCTAATGGCTTATCGGTTTTTATTCAGTAGAGATAAGGGATTAGAGTTATTTTTTCTTAACGATGTCGATTATTTGAATGGATTCTTCGGCCTTTAGCCAAGTCACGTCACAGTGGTTGATCGTGTGGGTATAACTGCGCCCATCTTCCTTAGCGTAGGCCGGTCTTGGGTCCCAGCGCAGGGTTTCATGAATGATTTCCTGAGTGTATTGGTCGAGTTTGTTAAACTTCTCCTCACAGTCTTGTAGAACTTCAACTGCGACGGCCTCAAGCTTTGGAGTGTCGTCAACCCAACCGTTATTGGCCTCGGGTAGAGAGTCCCACATCGGAAGGTAGGGTTTAATGTCGAGTACGGGAGTTTGGTCAAGAATATCGGCTCCATAGATAGAGATGGAGTAGTCAGGATTAATAGATTTGATCTTAACCACACTTAGCCCAATGGGATTAGGGCGATGAGGAGAGCGAGTAGCAAAAACACCCAGTTTCTTCTTACCGCCAAGACGAGGAGGACGGATGGTTTCTCGCCATGATTCACTTTTGTGGCAAAGGTAGAGCACCCAAAGGTGGGTGAAGCTCTCTAGTCCTCGTAGGACTTCTTCTTTGGCCAACTGATGGTTGAGGATGATCTTTGATTCTACACTTTCGGCCAAACCTGGCTGACGGGGAATTCCTAGTTTTTGTTGAAAGGGGGATTCGACCAGGCCTATGGCCTCCATCTCAATCTTCGGAATCTTCATGGTAATCGAGGTATTCATCTATAAAGGCAAGCTTTGTCTTATCTGTTACTCGATCGACATAGAGGATGCCATCGAGGTGATCAATTTCGTGTTGAAATACAGTGGCCGCAAAGCTATTGGTTTCGATGACTTGAGGTTTGCCATCTAGATCGAGAAATTCAACTCTTATTCCGGACGGTCTCTCCACATGACCACGAAGTCCAGGAACACTGAGGCATCCTTCCCAGAAGCCACGGAGAGTGGGGTCGGTTACGGTGATCTTGGGGTTGACGACGACGATGATATCAAAATCGTCTTCACTTTCGCCCTCTTCTTCTCCTTCCTCTCCTTCATTTTCATCCAAATCAGGATAACGAGGATTTTCTTTTGGAACACCAATAATAGCGACCTGCTTACTCACTCCAATTTGTGGAGCCGCAATTACAATCCCTTCTTCTTCATTCATGGTTTCAAACATATCTTGAATAAGCTGCTTAAATTCAGGGGTATTGAGTTCACTTGGATCTACGGGATCGCATTTGACTCTCAGTGTCGGATTGCCCATTTTTAGTACTTCTCTAACGGCCATAGTGCCTCCTGATTTGCTTCATATGAAAGATAAAGTCTTGTACACTATACGTCATTATTCCACAATCTTCTAGCTAAGGCGCACTTATGATTCGTGTACTCTTTGTATGTTTAGGTAATATCTGTCGCTCACCTGCAGCGGAGGGAGTCTTTATCGATCTCTTAAAAAAGCGCTCTCTTATGGGAAGCTTTGATATTGATTCGGCGGGAACCAGTGGTCATCATGCTGGGGAAAGGGCCGATGAGCGTATGATTAATCATGCGCTAAAAAGGGGGATCGAACTCCCGTCACGCTCTCGTAAACTTACTTCAAGTGACTTCAAGCGCTTTGATTATGTGGTGGTGATGGATGACTCCAATTTTGAAAATAGCTGCTCACTTCTAGCACCAGAAGAGGAAGCTCTAAAAGAGAAAATTTTAAAAATGGCCGACTTTGCAACATCTTTTGTGGAGACTGAAGTTCCTGATCCCTATTTTGGAGGAGCGGCAGGTTTTGAAAAAGTCCTCGATATGGTGGAAGAGGCCAGTGAGCATTTGCTTACGAAGATCCTCGCTGAACATCCAGAAGTTGAGGTTTAAGTGGCGATTGAACGCAAGAACTACATCACACCTGAGGGGTTTAAGCGCTTATCTGACGAGCATGATTTTCTCAAAATGAAAGAGCGACCAGAAGTGACAAAGGTTGTAGCTTGGGCCGCCTCTTTAGGAGATCGTTCGGAGAACGCTGACTATCAGTATGGAAAAAAGCGTCTACGTGAAATTGATCGTCGCCTTCGTTTCCTTATCAGACGAATTAATGAGGCCCAGGTTGTTGACCCGATTGCGCAAAGAGAACTCGCTGGGGAAAAGGTGATATTTGGCGCCACCGTTACTTTAGTTGATGATGAAGGGGCGCAGCGCAAATACTCTATTGTCGGTGAAGATGAAGTAGATACTTCAAAAGGCCATATCAGCTGGAAGTCTCCAATAGGGCGAGGACTTTTAGGAAGAGAAGCCGATGATGAAGTTACGATCAATACACCACTTGGAGCTAAAGAATTCACCATCATAGAAGTTAAGTATCAAAGAATAGAAATTGAGGAGTTTAAGTATGAAGATCCAAGTAAGCGTCAGCTTGGGTGAACTAGTTGATAAGATCACCATATTGAAAATCAAGTCTAAGAAGATTAATGACTCTACTAAACTCTCTTATGTTCACGATGAATTAAAAGAGTTGGAAGCAACATTGAATGAATTGCATTTAGATGCTTCTAAGATGGATGAGTTTCTTTGTGACCTTGAGCGCATAAATTTAGAGCTTTGGGAGATTGAAGATCAGATTCGTGAAAAGGAAAGAGAAAAATTATTTGATGCAGAATTTATTGAATTGGCGAGAAAAGTCTATCTAACCAATGACCAACGCTTTTTAATTAAAAATAATTGTAATCAGACTTTTGGAAGTAGGTTTAAAGAGGTAAAATCCTACAAAAAATACGATTAGCCCTATTCATTTTGGGCTTAGAAATACTTAATTTGGAGGAAGGCCATGGCCAGAGGCACAGGCGAGCTATCTATTGATCTTAAATACAAACTCTATGAATCATCGGTTCAAAACCATATGGCCGATATTGATTTCATTGAAGAGGAGTATAAGAGACTTAGAGGAAGGAAACCGAAAACCCTTAGAGAAGACTTCGGGGGAACTGGTGCTATGGCCTGTGACTGGGTAAAGCAATCCAAATCAAATGAAGCGTGGGCCATTGACCTCGATCCAGAACCGATTAAGTATGGAAAGGCCAACCACTACACCAGATTAAATAATGAAGAACAGGGGCGTATGCACTATATTGAGGGCAATGTCCTCGATAAGTATGACTTTACTACCGATGTTGTCGTTGCTTTTAACTTCAGCTATTTCATCCTTAAAAAAAGGGCCGATCTTCTCAAGTATTTTAAGAGAGTGAGAAAATCTCTAGGAAAAGACGGACTATTCTTTGTTGATATTTTTGGGGGAACAGAGTGTTTTCAAGAGATTGAAGAAGAAACAGAGTTTGATGATCATAGCTACTTCTGGGATTGTGATCATTACAACCCCCTAAATAATGAAACACTTTATTATATTCACTTTAAAACCGATGGGGTTAAATACGAAAAGGTATTTGTTTATGATTGGCGCCATTGGACAGTAAGAGAAATCGTCGAAATTATGGAAGAAGCTGGTTTCGAAAAAGTTATGACTTACTGGGAAGGTGAAGATGATGATGGGGAAGGCGATGGTGACTTCTATCCGTCAAATAAAGAAGAAAACTGTGAATCTTGGGTGACCTACATCGTTGGGATGGTCTAAGTTTCAAAATAACGAGGGGTTTTTAATTGGAGAGTTACTGTAAGTTATCCATATTAAAATTAAAGATTTTTTTATCGAATCGCCCCCTCGATCTCTACATAAGATTAAGCGAGCATAAGTTTGTAAAGATATTGAGTAAGGATGACACGAATCCTTATGAAACTCTCGATGCTTATCTCGAAAAAGGTTTAAATTCCCTCTACGTTCGCGCAGTGGACTTCAATTCCCTCATGGTAGATATTGAGAAGAATATCAATGAGACCGTGGG
>JBFHGF010000287.1:0-4550 GCA_041583335.1 Bacteriovoracaceae bacterium | reverse complement strand
TGAATTTGTCGCTTCAGTAATGTGAACTTCCCCCCCTTTGTTTCGACTTCTTTATGGAGATCCTTACGATGTTGAAGATCAATATAGTCAATGGCGAAGTCCAGGTAGTCGGCCTTTTCCTGTGCTTCTAAATTTTGAGAGGGTAGGTAGCTGTGCCCTTTTTCCCACAGGGCCTTGGCCCTAGGACTTAAGTTTTCAAAACGAGAAGATACGATATTAAATTGAGAAGGTCGTTTTCTTATTTCGCTAACAAGTCCTTCCGTATGATTCACGATCGATAGCGTTTCAGAGGGAAGAACAAAGTAAGGCATTTTCCCTTTTAGGTTTAAGCTGGGTCTAATGGCATCGAGAAAGGCCAGAAGATGGTAGGAACAATTCTCGGTAAGGTAATAGTAATCATATTGGGCCTGGTCCATTTCCCATAGATGGGCCAAGAACATATCTTTTTCAAAGCGGCTTAAGTTTAATTTATACTCCCAAAGGTCACGGCTTTCACTGTCATTATATTCTTGAATTTTTACAAAGTAGGGAAGAAGGCCATAGTTTCCTTTAAAGCCCCCTGTTAAGCCTAGAATAGCATAGGCAAGGGGATTGGCCGTTGTCGTTTGTGCCGCAAAATTTGCTCCATACTCTAAGTAGTCGTTACGTTCGTTACCCTTTCCTTCGATCTTAAAGAGGGTGTGCCCAAAAGCACTACTGGGGTTATTTACGTAATAGCTAGCAAAGACAATCCAAATATTTTCAAGTTGGAGCTTGCGGGCGAAGTATTCATACTTGGGACAAGAGTCTTCACCTGAGCTAAAGAGCCCCTTTGATTTTAAATATAAAGTACGGGCCGGAAAGGCACAACGTTTGGCCTCACTAGTAGAGAGAACTTTGATCGCCTCTTTTAATTCGAGAAGGGGATTTTGTCTTCCTTGGGGGTGAAAGAACCAACTGTCATTTGTTACCGTTGAATCGTTGCCTTCTCCAACAGAATGGTAGCGATAGAGGTTAAGCCATTGAGGATCGCGAGCGAGATCATCTATGGTGCTAGAGCAGTATACCTGCGGGGAAAATAAAAGGGCCCAGACAATGGGCCCCAATATTTTTGAAAAATATCTTAAATTAGATAAGTTCAACAATGCTGTTATGGATACTTTGAGCATCTCTATCGGCTGCGAAAAGAGTTGCGAAGTTTTGTTGAAGAACTTCACGGTTAGCAGTTTCTTGACCAATAAGCTTTAGGTAAGCAGAAAGAGTCTCACCTTGACCACGAGAAATATCGTTAGCAAGTTTTTCACGGTTGTTTTGGATAAATACTGGACCAGATACTTTTGCTTTTTGAGCATCTTCACATCCAAGAGTTCCTGTAGACATTGCGAATGTTTGGTTACCAGAAGTACCGTTGAAAGTAGCAGCTAGAACGTTGAATACAAGTCCGCTTTTTCCAGCAAAAAGCATTGAACCAAGGCCACATCCAGCTGGTCCGTGAGCTGCGTAAAGGTTCCCTACGAAAAGCATTGAAACAAGAGTAACTAATAGTTTCTTCATTTTTCCTCCATGATGGTTAACTATATGAACTTCTAATTGTCGTAAAATATTGAATTTTGTAAAGGAAAAGATTCTATAAAATTTAATGAGATGGATCATAATTCTCAGGTATTAAGTCGGACTAAATAACTCCGTAGCTCAATAAATTTTCTAAAGATAGGCCTATGGCCAACCGACCAGTAGATATCGAGATTTGATTAGGAAAGAGTATGTGCCAAGTATGTAAATTAGAGGGAGTTGATTGGAGGTTTCGCAATGGAAGCAAGCAGTCCCTTGCGCGTGGCGTTTTCTACCGTGTCTATGAGGGAGAGGTAAAAATTGTTCACCTCTGCGTTATTTGCTCGATAGAACTCTTTCATCTTGGAGAAAGGCGTTTTCTAACTAAGCATCCGATGCTCGCCTTTGACCTGATGAAGCAGAATAAGTCCACTGGTGATGATGGCTTTGATTTTAGCTTTGCTTAGTCGATTGGATTCGATAATTTAAATTATGCCCATTCAAAAATTCAAGAATCTAGAAAACCTCAAGAATATGTTTCGTTTAACGAAACATATTGCTGATCCTAAACTCATCGAATACTGGGCAGCGGTTCATCTTATTTTTCATCGTGAGAGTAAAGCTTCTCCCATGAGTTTGGCCATGATCAGAAGGGTAAAAAATGAAAAGGATCCCTGGTCTGGACACTACGCTTTTCCTGGAGGAGGAGTTGAACCTGGGGAAGGTTTTAGAGAAGCTTCTCTTAGAGAAACACTTGAAGAAATAGGACTGGTCGTTCCCGAGGAGAGCTACCTCGGAGAATTTTATCGTTTGCAAGTTCACTTGAATGGAAGGCCTGCTAAGCTAGCGATCTCTGCTCATGCTTCACTCATAGAGGGAGGAGTGACACCTTCGTTAAGTCCTTGTCCTATAGAGGTGGATGAAGCTTTCTGGTTTCCCATGAAGAATCTACTTTCTAAAGACTCCATTCTAAATCGAGAATTCCAATTTTCTAACTCCAAAGCTGAGCTTCCTTGTATTTCCTTTGATGGTCACTTGGTTTGGGGATTAAGCTATATGATTTTCAGGGAGTTTCTTATGCAGTGGGAGAAGCTGAGTGAGCAAGTTCATCCCTCGATAGCGAATCATCTTCCCGACTATCCCTATGGTAAGAAGAAAAAATGAACGCTCTTTTTCTCTATGGGACCCTATGTATTCCTCAAGTCTTCGAATTAGTGACGGAATACCGTCTTTCATCTCTGACTCAACAAGGAGCAAGACTGCAAGGTTATCAAGCCTACTATGTCGTGAATGAGGCTTACCCTGGATTGAAAGAAGAAGAGGGTGGCGTAGTTAATGGGATTTTTATCGAGGTTTCCGACTCACTCTTGGAAAAGTTATGGGTGTACGAAAGCCAGGAAGACTATTCGTTAAGAAAAGTGACCCTTCAGGATGAGCAAGGACGACCGAAAGAGGCGAACCTCTTTTATCCAAAAAAAGCTTTAGAGCTATCCCATGAGGTTTGGGATTTGAAGCAGTGGTCAAAAAATATTGATATGGATCAATACCTCGATTTAGTGCGCATTTGGATGTCTCAAGATACCGTGTAATTAATACCAAAGGTGCATATTGATGGGGCCCATTTGTTTGGCCATCGTTATAGTCCGACCGTATTTTTTATTTACTTTACGGAGGACATTATGCCCCTTTTATCAGCTAAGAAAACCCTAGTTTTTATTGCATCTCTACAAGTTCTCTCCTGCCCGGCCATGGCCGAGTATCAGAACCCAAATCTTTCTCAATTTCTCAAAGAATTTCATGCCAATCCAGTTAAAGTTATGGAGCAAGCTCCTTACAAGGTGAAGGCGGAAGGTGCAGTCACTCCTTTGGCATTGACGGAAAATGAAATCGAAAATAATTGGTTCATCCATGAAAAAGATCAGATAAGAAAGAAAATATGCTTCTTTGATAAAGAGCAAAATAAAACCATTTGTGCTGCCGATCTTAATGGTAGAGCACCGATTGGATGGAATGATAATGCTGAGAGCCTAACAGATTTAGGTGATAAGAATATCAAGACTCTAAAGACAATGGATAAGAGAAATCTAACCAGTGCAACTCTTTCTGTTCAGCCTTGGTCAGATGATTATTGGGCCCTTACTAACGGTTCCCTGGCCTTGCGCTATGCTGATCAAAATAGAACTTATGGTGACTGGAAAGAAGTTACTGACTATGTGAGAACTCGTCCGGCCAATCTCATGATTGAAAGTGGACTGCTCAGTGTACTTTCTCCGACTGAAAAATATGACCTTCTGGTTGGTGATGAGAATTACTCTCTAACAAAGGCGATGCTTAATGAGGGAAAACCATATTACGACCGTAGTGGAGAAGTAGAGAGCTGGATGGGAATTTGTCATGGTTGGGCACCTGCGGCCTTCATGCTTCCTAGAGCAAAGAATGCTGTGAGTATCCTTGCAGCAGATGGAGTGACGAATATTCCTTTTTATCCTTCTGACATCAAAGCTCTGGCCTCATTATTGTGGGCCAAGAAAAGTCCACGTACGCGTTTCTCCGGTGGGCGTTGTAACGAAAAAGAGCCTGCAACAGATAGAGAGAATGGACGTATCATTGATCAAAACTGTTTTGATACAAACCCTGGTACTTGGCATAAGACTGTAGTTAATCAAATTGGTGTAGCAGATCGCTCATTTGTAATTGATGCGACTTATGACTATGAAGTTTGGAATCAGCCAGTTTACTCTTATAGTTATTCCTATTTTAACCCCGAAACATTTGCTATTTCCAAGA
This sequence comes from Bacteriovoracaceae bacterium, assembly GCA_041583335.1. Taxonomy (GTDB): domain Bacteria; phylum Bdellovibrionota; class Bacteriovoracia; order Bacteriovoracales; family Bacteriovoracaceae. Next base: position 233 of record JBFHGF010000287.1, on the reverse strand, counting down.
GCTACAAAGATGCGGCGATTAAAGTTAAGGATTTTAGCCTTGATAAATTTAAGTCCTATAGAAGTGGTGAGGCAAAGTATATCGTTGGGGTGGAAATGGTTCTCAAGTATGTTGCTGAAACTCGGCCTTCACAAAGATCTTATGATAAAGAATTCCTCGATCGTATCAATACTGTTGTATACCGCTACGACCTTGAGCTGAATTCTCGTGGCACAATCATTGGTGGAGAGTGG
>JBFHGF010000286.1:0-4559 GCA_041583335.1 Bacteriovoracaceae bacterium | reverse complement strand
TGGTCACTTGCTTTTCTCTTTGCCACTTTTTGAGAACGTCGGCCACCATCTGCTTGTAGAGAGGGTCAAGCGCGGCAAAGGGCTCATCCATTACGATAATTTTTGTATTTTGAAAGAGTGCACTCGCGATTGCCACACGTTTTTGCTCCCCCCCACTTAACTTGCCAAAGGGGCGTTTTAAAAAGCGAGTGAGCTCCAGCGCTTGAACAAGATAGTCGAAACGTTCTTGGTCTTGAGATTGGGGGGTCATTTCTCCACTTTGATTAAAGGGATAGAGCCCAAAGAGAATGATATCCCTTACCCAAAGACCCATATTCCAATCCAATTTTTGGGGGATATAGGCCAGAGCTTGAGCATGATCAGACAGAGCGATTTCTTTAATTTCACGATTTTCAATTCTTACGGAACCTTCGTAGGCTTCTTCATTTTTACTGATGACTTCAAGTAAGCTCGATTTTCCGGCACCATTAGGTCCTAGGATGATATTGATTTGCCCCTGCTTGAAAGCTAATTCTCTTAGATTCAAACGCTTTGCTAAGGAGAGGGAGTGCAGATAAATCACTTGAGCGTCTCCATCATTTCCTCTATTAAAAGGCCAAGGCGTGGGCCAGGGATTACGGCATAGTCATGGGCATAGCTATAGTAGAGGATCTTTTTTTTTGAAAATTTTTGTAGCTCTTTTTTCAAAAGGTTTTTGTTATTATTTTCTTTAGGGGAGAAAAAGAAGAAATAGTTTATATTAAGTTCGAGAAGGTTTTCTAAATTTAACTTAAGATACTCTCCCCCCGTACTCTTCTTCGCTGCATTTTTTAATCCCGTTAGCTCCAAAAGATCGCTATAAAAAGTTCCATTGCCGGCCACCAGAACTCCAGTTACACGTCCCATTTTCTGGTAGACATCAACAATTGCGAGAAAATCGCCCTCTTTTTTTAGAGTTTTTAGCTTATCACTTTTAAGCCTAAGCTCATCGCTTACGTTCTGGCCTTGATCAGATTTAAGTAGTTCTCCAATTTTAATGATGGAGTGCTCAATATCTGTAAGGGAGTCAAACTTAAGATTCAGCACTTTTAGACCTAACGCAACGGCCTTTCTATCAAGAGAAGAATTTTGCATGTGCTGAGATAAGATGTAGTCAGGCTGCAGCGAGACAATTTTTTCCATATCTGGAGTTAACGCCGTTCCAACCCGAGTTTTCTGACAAGCTGATTTAGGGTAAGAGCAAAAGCTACTTACCCCAACAAGCTGATTCTCTTGGCCCAAATGGGCCACAATCTCGGTAATGGTTGGCGACATGCTCACTATTTTTTGAGCATAGGCGTGGCCACTGAATAGAGAAAAAAGAACAACTAAGAGTTTCAAATTTTAAACTTATAGGACACTAAGAAATTCCGACCGGGAGTTCCGTAGCCCCATACCTCTTCATAACTTTTGTTAAAAATATTATTTAAATTCAAGCTTATTCTATCAGAATTTTGATTCCAATTATACTGAAGGCCTAAGTTGGCCAAGTAGTAACTGGTAAGTTTCTTGCCGTTAGAATCGTCACGTTTTCCACGAAACTGCCCATCCATAAGAAAGCTCCAATGATCATTGGCCTTAAATTCTGCATTCACTCCCAAGTTGTGCTTTGATCTTCTGGGAAGGGCCGCTCCAGTAACCTCATTCTTAGAGCGAAGGAAGGTGTAGAAGAGTCCGAGATCCCAGCGCTCGGTGGAAATTTGCTGATTCCACTCAACTCCATACGATTCATAATCACCACTATTATTGTAAATACTGCGGTTCATGTCGTAGTCAATATACTGATCATAGTTGATTTGAAAAAATGTCACTTCATGCAGATAGTATTCATTCTTATAAAGTAAAGAGAGCTCTCTCGATTCAGAGCTTTCAACCTTGAGGTTACGATTGCCTCCAAATTGAGCAAAACTCTGATAAAGGGTTGGAGCTTTAAAGCTCGTTCCTTGCGAAAGCTTAATGGTGAAGGTATCAAAATTGTAGCCTAGTCCCAGACGGTAGACGAATTTATCGCCAAAGTACTGAAGCTTTTCATAACGTAGTCCCTCTTCAAGAATAAGTCCGCCCAAGTGGTTATAGTTGTTCATATAGACCGCAGTACGCTCTTTGGAGCGAGTGGTATCGAGTAAGGAGTCCAGTGCTTTTGTCTTCTCTCTTTCATATTCAACTCCCGCAATCATCTCGCCACTGTCACTGTAGAAGGCACGGTTGACTAAGGTATAGCGATTAAAGTTTCCTTGATAGAGGTAGTTAAACTTTCCGTAGGAGTTTTCGCCAAAGAGTTTGCGATCCACATTGAACCTGGAAAAAGTAAAATCGAGATTCAGTAACTTTGAATGATTATAAGTGGCCGTGGCCGCATAGCGAGCAGTCTTATACTCACCATGAAGATTGGCATTATCTGCACTTTGATCATCATAGAGGTAGCTAGAGCTTTTAAACTCTCCTTGAAAATCGAGAGTGAGTTTTTCAAAGGATCGGTTTTGCCAGTTGAGAATAAAGTCAGATTGCTTGAAGCCATCCTTTTCCACAACTCCATTGATACGATCTTCGTTATAGGCAGAAATCCCATCTACGTCTTGATAGGTGCCCGTTAGGGAAAGGGTATTATCCCCTTTCACGATTGAATTATGAGCAGCTACCTTCTTTCTATTGAAGCTCCCATACTCAACTCCGAGCTGAGATTGTGCACCCTTCTTTGTCGTTATAGAGATGACACCTCCTACGGCCTCCGAGCCGTAGAGAACCCCTTGATTACCTTTTAAGACTTCTATTTTTTCAATCTGGGCCGGATCTAAAAACTCAAGTCGAGTTCCCCCACTGATGGAGGTAATATCTGTAACTCGCACTCCATCGATTAACACTAGCGTGTGGCGATTATCAGTCCCTCTCAGATTTATGGAACTGGCCTTACCATAGGCACCATTTGTCTGAACTGAAAATCCTCCTTTTCTCTTCAGAAGGTCAGCGACACTGGTCGCATTCATCGCTTCGATTTCATTTTGATCAATCACAAAAATTGAAGAAGTACTTTCGAGATAATTTCGTTCAAACTTTTCCGCCGTAACTAGGATGTCTCCAGGTTCGGCCAAAATAGACGGGATAAATAACAGGGAACTAAAAAGAATGCGTTTCATATGATCCTCCTCGGGAAAAAGAAAAGACAGAGGAGGATCGGGCTTCACCCTTATCATTAGGGACTTTACCGTTGCGGGACAGCGCTAGAGTTTCACTAGCTTCACCCCACTATCTTATTATTTAGAATTCTATTCTAATGCATATTGGGATCCATTGCATCCCTAACACCTTCTCCAATTAAATTAAGTAGAGTAAGGGTCATAAAAAGGGCAGCAGATGGATAAACGGCCAACCACCAAGCAACAGTGAAGTGCTTCTGGGCCTGGGAAAGAAGCTCTCCCCACGATGGTGTTGGAACCGGAAGACCAAATCCAAGATAGTCTAGCATAGAAAGCGAAATAACATTACTTGAGATCACAAAAGGAGCAAAGGTAATGATAGGCACTAGTGAGTTAGGTAAAATATGCTTAAAGATGATGGTACGGCTCTTGGCCCCCATCGACTTGGCCGCTTCCACAAATTCACGGTTTCTATTTTTCAAAAACTCCGCCCTTACATAGTAACTAATGGAAACCCATCCAAAGATAGAAGAGATAATTACCAGTAGTGTAAGAGAAGGAGTAAAAATAGAGATCAGGATGAGCAGGAGAAAGAGTACGGGAATTGTACTGAAAATTTCAACAATCCTCTGCCCTACGATATCAACTTTTCCCCCAAAGTAGCCCATCGTCCCACCATTGATAACTCCAATAATAAGACTGAGGAACCAAACAAGGAATGCATAGCTGATAGAATACTTAAATCCATAGAGGATACGTGAGAAAACATCACGCCCAGACTCATCCGTTCCCATAATATTGGAAGTCGTTGGAGGAGAAGGATAGGAGTAAACATCTGCGTTTGAACTGAGTGGGTCCCACTTAATGATAGGCCAAATCGCCAAATCATCTTCGGCCAGCTCTAGCTTCTTATAGTTAATAATAAGGGTATTCTTAATTCCAAAATCCTTAGGATGGTAATCCTTGAATACGGGAAAGTAAGTTTCACCTTTATAAGAGAGATAGAGGGGCTTATTGTTAGCAAGCATAGGAGCGATGAATGTCATCACAACCATACTTAGGAAAATAATCGCGGAAGCAAAAGCCGATCTTCTGGCCTTAAATCTTCTCCATCTCTTCTTAGTCAAATCGTTCTTTATTAGTTTTTCGATCATTTGAAATCAATCCTTGGGTCTACGAGTACGTAAGCAATATCACTGATTAGGTTACCGAGGAGCATGAGGATCGACTGAATAAAAGTCAGACCCATGATTACGTTGTAATCACGCTCTAAAACGGAGCGGTAACCCAATAGACCAATTCCATCGAGGTTAAAAATTGTTTCAATAAGTAGAGAGCCTGCAAAGAAGATCGAAAGAAAGCCTCCAATTCCAGTGACAATAGGAATCAAAGCATTTCGAAGGGCAT
>JBFHGF010000285.1:0-4579 GCA_041583335.1 Bacteriovoracaceae bacterium | reverse complement strand
TTAAGGAGAGTTCAAACACCGCATTTGTATTAGTGAGTGGTAATACGAGCAAAGAATTTGTTGAAGAAGCGAAGGAACTAAACCCTAACGGCTTCTTAAGTAAACCAGTTAAGCCAATTGATTTACTTCTCGCTGTCGAACTGGCCTATAACTCCTTTGTTAAGAATTCAAAGATGAGTAATGAGATTGCTGTCTTGGCCTCTCAGTCTCTGCTTTGTGCACAGAGTTTTATGATGAAGAGCTTTATTCACGATATGATGAATCCTATTTCAAGTATTCAATATGAGTTAGAGCGCTCACAGTCGTTAGAACATGGTGAGAAGTTGAGTGTTTTAGAGCGAATTAACGTGGTTATGGAGCTATTGAAGTCATTTAGAACGGTGGTAATGGAGTCCAATCCTAAGGCCGAAATTCTCAAGGTTGCCTCTATCTGTAAAAAAATTGATCTCATTAATCGCTATCGCTGCTTAGTCAATCATGTTGAACTTATGATTACGCCTGTTGATGCCAGTATCAAAGGATCTGAGAGTGATTTAGTTAGAATTTTCTCTAACCTGATAAATAACTCGATCGATGCTCTTTCCAATCTTACTACTGAAGAAGAGAAGTGGATTGAAATAGTTTTTACTAAAGTAGGGGATAAAGTTAGAGCAGTGGTTACAGACTCAGGCCAAGGTATCGACAGTGATATTGCAGAGAATCTGTTTACGGAGAATTTCTCTACCAAAAATGAGTCAGAGAAGAGTGGGATGGGGCTTGGCCTATTTAGTGCAAAAGAAACTCTAGGCCATCATCAACATAAAATTCGCTACAACTCAAACTCTTCTAATACACAATTTATTATCGACTTTAATCCTTTGAAAATAGAAAAGTAATTTCAGTAGCTTATGTCATTTTTGGCTTGGGGGGAATATTTCTCTAGGCTAACTAAAATTAAACTATTTGTTATTATGGTGAGGAAACTCTTTACTAGGAAGGTGAAAGTGAAAATCAACAAAAGTCTTATTTTTCTTATGATCCTAGCTGCTGGGTGCAGTACATCTAATGATGTTGATCATAACCGTGCCCCGTCATCAGCGGATCGCTCTCAAGAAGAAGCTGATAAAGCATATTGGGAAAAACGAGGTAAAGATTGGGCCAAGTTTAGCTACGATGGCTATACGGGAAAGAAGAATAAATTCAAATTTCTAGGTGCTGTTGGCCCTAAGAAAAATCGTGATTTTTCCTTTGAACTTGCTGGAAGACGTGAGCAACTTTTTGAAGAGAATCTCTTTGATACAGGGGTTAGTCCAAATAATAAAATAGATTGCGCTAAAATCATGAAGCGTGTCCACAGAACTTCCTATGGAGAATGCTATTTCTACAATAGTGAAGAGAATCTTTCCGACAAAGATAAAAATCTTGTAAATATGATGAGAATGGGGGCTACAGGAGAAAGATTTGGTCGCAACGTTAAGAGCGATGACTCAAATAAAGCACTTAAAGAAGATATGATGAAGCCCAATCCATTGGAAGTAAGTCAGAAGTTACTTGCACGAGATGGAAAACAGGTTGATGCTCCCGTTATTAATGTTTTAGCAACGGCATGGCTTCAGGCCATGAACCACGACTGGTTTACTCACGGTAAAAACTCAAAGAAGCACCACTATAAAATTGATGCTCACAAGTCTAACCCACATCATGGTGAGGGGATGTCGATTCCTGCTACTCGCGTAGAAACAGAAAAAGAAGCTTCAGTTGATAAGCATGGTTATGATGCTACTTTTAGAAATGATGTGACCCACTGGTGGGATGCTTCACAGATTTACGGGAGTAACCCCGAAACCATTCGTCGCGTAAGAAGTGTTTGGAGAGATGGTAAAAATACTGGAAAGCTAATTGCAGACGGTAAGATTGCTGTTGATGTCGCCAACCGTAAACTGCGCTATGATTCTGAAGGTCTACCGGTTACAGGATTTAACGACAATTGGTGGACTGGTCTTGAACTCATTCATACGCTCTTTCACCTAGAGCACAATAATATTATCGATAATGTTCTAAAACCTGAGATTGGAAAATCAATCTGTGTTGAAAATGGAAGAAGAACTTCAAATGCTGATTGTGCGGAAGAACTTTTTGAAAAGGCCCGTATGATTAACTCGGCACTCATCGCTAAAATTCACACGGTAGAATGGACACCTGCTCTTCTCGATAATGAGATGCTTCATGTTGGAATGAGAAGTAACTGGTTTGGAATGAAAGAAGTTGCTGGGATCAGTATTCCTGCTCTGCGAGCTAGAGTCGATGGAAGCGTGAAACACCTTATCTCTGGGCTTACTGGGAAGAAAACTCTCGACCTCTATTCTGTGCCATTTACCTTAACTGAAGAATTTGTGGCCGTTTATAGAATGCACCCACTTATTCCTGATACCGTAACGATTAGAGACGCAAAAACAAATAAAGCAGCGCAGAAGGTTTCAACAAAAGAGATGATCTTTCGTCAAGCTGAGGGAACTATGGCCAAATACGGTTCGGCCACTTGGCTGAATTCTTTTGGTACCTCATTTCCTGGGGCTATGACACTACATAACCACCCAACATGGATGAGCAAGTTTGTCGCTGAGAGAAATACTGGGCATAAGCATTCTGACGCAGTTGAAATGGATATGGCCGCGGTTGATGTCTTTAGAGATAGAGAAAGAGGAGTTCCTCGCTACAATGAATTTCGTAGAAAGCTACATATGCCAGCAATTGAGTCGTTTGAGCAACTTACACCAAATGAAGAAGATCAAAAAATTCTCGCTGAAGTTTATGAGGGGGATATTGAAAAGGTTGATCTTTTAGTTGGAACTCTAGCTGAAGCGGATCGTTACCCAGGTTATGCTTTTGGTAATACACCTTTTTATATCTTTGCCCTTATGGCCTCTAGGAGACTAATGGCCGATCCTTTCTTTTCTGATTATTTCACAAGCGAATATTATACTAAGAAAGGAATAAAACACGTTCAAAACACAACGATGTCAGATGTGATAATTCGTCACTTTCCAGAATTTAAAAACCGTTTCTATGTGAATAAATCAAAAATTCCAGGAGAGACAGAGGTTGTGAAGAACGCCTTTAGACCTTGGCTTCCTGTTTACAATGATGTGAAAGAAGCGATTAAGGGAATGGATAGTCTTTAAAGTTAAATTACATTTTTGAATAGGTAAGGCCGACTTTATGTCGGCTTTTTCTTTGCTACCCAAAAGTTATCGAGACCGCCACTGAATTCCTCTTTAGGTATTTCGATCATTTTGGCATCAAGCCCCGTTTCAATAAGCTCTCTTTGTATTTCATCCCCGGATTGATAGAAGTGGAAAAGAATAGGAAGTGATTCATCATTATGATGACCGAGATGAGAAATAGCGGTGGTGCCTTTTTCAAGTTTTCGACGAAATAACCATCTAAGTTTTAATATGAGGTGGGCAATCCAAAAACGATCGCCAAAATGAATGGGACGAAAGTAACCACCGAATAGGAGGATTGACCTATCGTGCATTAACTCCTTCATTTGATTTAAAAAATTAATGCGGTCTTCTCGTGCGGGTATATGATTGGTTAGTGAAAATGTTGTGTAAACTAAATCATATGCTTTTTGGGAGGGGAAATATTCTTGGAAGTTTGAAACTTTTCCCTTTTCTTGGGCCAGCCCATTAGAAATTTCATTCATGCGTGGACAATTATCAAGTCCCACAACTGAAAAACCTAGATCTTCAAGAGCAAAGGCTTCTCTTCCTGTTCCGCTGCCTATGACGATGGCCGTAGGTGTCTCTGGCATCGATTTCATGGCTTCTTTTACGGCATAGTATTCTTCCTTGTAGAAGCCCGACAGAGCAATCGCAGTATAGAAATCAATTTCTCTTTGGTCACTGTAGCGATTCTTTATATCTTCTTCAAAATTACGATAGGGAGAAAAATGTTTGGAGAAGGCCAAGGCATAGAGCTGTTTTAATCTTCGTAAGAAAAAAGATAAACCACGAGCGGCCGTGGGAATAGGAAAGAAGACTCCTGGTCTTACTTCAAGCACTTTGGAAGATTTCGTTACATTATTTTTCATAAGTTTAAGCTTCTATGATCTCTTATTATTTCCTATAATACTTCAATATGAGTGGATATCAAAAAGCGAATGAGATTTCTTGGACCGAACTAGAGGGCAAAACTGTTATTTTAGATACTAGGGAAGGCAGACAATTTCATGAATTTGATGAAGTTGCTTCATTTCTTTGGGCCCTTCTTGATCATTGTAAGAGTCTTGATGAGCTAGTTGAGCGCTTAACTGATGAGTACGATATCCATATTGATCAAGCCAAGTTAGATATTGAAAACTTCTTAAAAACCTTAAGAGAAAAAAAACTAATTCTGTGAAAAAAAACTCATCCCTCAGTATTCATGTGGTGAAAGGACAGAGTATGTCTCCTTATCTAATAGAAGGAGATCTTATCTTTGTTGAATCAGATCTCCATTTTCAAAAGGGGGATTTAATCCTCTTTGAAAAAGAGCGAGACCTTTATGTCCATCGCTTTCTAGGTGGAGAAAAGTTTAAAGGTGATAATGAGAAGCG
>JBFHGF010000284.1:0-4592 GCA_041583335.1 Bacteriovoracaceae bacterium | reverse complement strand
TTAAATACGGACATACTGCATCTTCTCTTCTTAAGTTTTTGAGTTTTTGAGTTTTAGCTCGTTATATCTACGTCTTCATTACTCTTCTCGGGGCATCCATACTCGAGTGGTTTCAGAAGCAATTTGGCGCTTTCTGGCGCGAATATCTTCTGGTCGTTCGAGAACGGTAATCTTCCCTTTAAACTTTGTAGTGGGACAATAGTATTGAAACACACCAGGCGCATTGAACATTACTGAACCCTCACTTACTTTACCCTTTTCGGCAGATAAGAAGATTTCTTTGCCCTTAATGATAAAACATTCCTTCTGGTCAGATGTTGCCGTCACAAAGAAGCGGATGGTCTCCCCTTTAAACACACTAAATTGCTCAGGATAAAACCCTTCAGGCGTGACGATAATTGATTGTTGCCGTTTCGGTATATTGAAGTCTTTCTTCTTAAAAACAGGTCCATCATCCACTGCATGGGCCGTATGCCACATGACAATCGCCCAAAAGGTCATCGATATGATAAAAGTAGATTTCGCGTTAATAAGCCCCTCTCTTGTGGGTGTTCTCGAGTCAAAGAGACTCTTGAAGGACTTTTCGGGTGCTTAATGCAAATACTTTACCATTTTAATCAGCAACTCAATAAATAATGTAATTTCCAGGACTTAAGTTACTTTATCGGTAGAGCTCGGTCTAACTTTTTCAAGTTTCTTCTTCCAAGGAAAGAGGATGTGGGTTTCATTTTCCTTTTGCTTGGAGACGATTTCCATCCCAAGGGGATCGGTGCCCTGCGGAATAGGAAATTGATAGGTTTGGGAGCGGGTAAATCCCTGAGAAGGACGGCGCTTGATCTCCAGCGTGACCTCATTTTTGTTGATCTTAAGGTCTATCTTATCTTCACGGCCTAAAATATAGGGCAGAACAAAGGCCATTCCTTGGTCTGACTCGCGCCATTGTGAAGGCGAATCGGAGGCCTCAAAGTCCCCCATAAATCCTTTTTGAAAATGCTGCAACATCTGACCAAAGGGACTTCCCTGATCTTGTAATTGCTTAAACATTTGATCGGCCTGTTTAAAGAATTGATCATTGAAGAATTGGTCCATATCTTTTTGATCAGCTTCAAGCTGCTTGCGCAAATTTTGCATCAAATCGAGCTGGCGTTTTTGAAATTGCTTCAATTGCTTATCATGCTCATCCTCAGCGAGAGTTGGAGAGCTTAAACAGTTCAAAAAAAGGAAAAAGAAAATCAGTAGGCCTTTCATCATAATAATATCTATTATGCCCTAAAAGGCCCAAGAATCAATATTAGTACTTTACTGAGCATCCATAGGGACGAGTCTTTGCGTGCGTAATCGGTTTTCCGGCCAAGGCCTCATTTAGGGCCGCCACCACATAATTATCTGCACGAGGGATATCTTCTTGATAGGCCGAAGCAATGGAATCTATCGCCCCTTGATAGACGAGCTTTCCTTGAGGGTCGATAATAAAGAAATGAGGGGTGGTCTTGGCCTGAAACTCTCCCCCCACCTTTCCATCTGAATCGATGAGCAAGGCCAATGCATTCATCTGGTCCTTGGTATAAAGTTCTTGAGCACGGGCCTGATCTTTGATAAATCCCTGCTTTCCTTCAGCACTACTGTTAATCGTTAGCCAGTTCACTTTATCTTTAAATTGCTTTTGCATTTTAGGAATATTACCTGAGTCATAGTGCTTGCGCACAAAGGGACAGCCATTGTTATACCATTCAAGAACAATATACTTACCCAAAACATCTTGGAGAGATACAGACTTAGGGCTTCCCTCGAGAGAAAAATCCTTAACTTTTTCACCTATATCATAAGCATAAGTATGGGCAAGAAAGAGAGTTGATAGAATAAAAAAGTTGAGCTTCATAAGAGTTATCTCCCTAAAAGGTTAATAACTCTTATTATGCGTGAAAAATGGATAAAAACTAAAGGATTAAATCTAGACGGCCTAGCGGTTTTTTAGACCACACTCAGACAACGTTGCTTTCATCTCGTTAGAAGTCGCAAAATACGTGGCATTAATTTGATACTCACGACGACGACGGATAATCGTTACCGTGTATGTAGGATCAAGCTCTGGATAAGAACACAGGTGCTGGGCCAATTGAACCAGATCATTTGATGAGGCCACCATTAGGTAGGAGTATTTTGATTCATTCACACCATCAAAGGGAGCACCACGCTCAAAGTAGAGGTCAAGCTTACTGATGGTGTCTTGTTGCGTATCCTGTGCCGTTTCAGAAATGGCCTTAAGTACGAGATCCGTTAAGAAAACTTCAGAAAGTGGACTTCCCGTAAAAAGATTCTCCCACTCTAAACTAATCTCACTGCCTACGCCCAAGCTCTCGGCAGTAAGACCTTCAATATCTTCAAGAGTAGGGTCCGCACCATACTTAAGTAAAACTTCCCCAATAAAAATACGGTTAAGCTTTACTGCTTGATTTAGAATAAGAGTACCGCTCTCGTCAGGTGTATTTAAGTCAATATCTGTGTTACCTGAAAGAATACGCTCAAGTCCTTTGATATCGTCATTAAGAACGGTAACCATCACACTATCAATGATGGAGAGGTCCGTTTTCTTAGCGACAACAGGAGGAGGTACAATCGTATCTTGTTTGTGAAGCTCACAGGAAGAGAATGAAACCAAAACTAAAAACAGGGTCAAGAATTTTAGATTATTTTTCATTAGAATGTCCTCGTAAAACTTAGGGATGCTCTTCTTCCCTTCTTAAAGGTTTGCTTAATTGCATCCCCTTGGGTTAACTCTGCACTAGGGTCAAGTAAGTTTTGAACCTTGAATTTAATTTTATTTTTAAATTCTTTACCGAATTTCTGTTGAAAAACAAAGTCGAGCTGATGAAAGGGCTCTTGGTAAACATCAGGAAGTCCTTGTGTTCCAACGGTATCCACTCGCTTACCGAATACATTGTAGAGAATCGTCGCATTGGTTCCAAGATCTCTATTATCATAGTCAAAGTTAACGTTAACGACGTAGGGTGATTGTCCCTGTAGCGGACGAGTCGCATTGGTAACCTGACTTGAGAGTTCATCGAAAATAGTTACTTCTGAATCAATCTTGGCGTAATTTCCACCAAGGGCAAGGTTTTGGAAAGCGGAAGAGATGAATCCGAAGTTCTTACGAAACTCGATTTCAAAACCTTGGGCCGTTGCATTTCCAATATTGGCCAATTGGTAACCTGCCTCGGAATAGGTCAATTTTCCATTGTCATCAAAGGCGCCAGCAACCTCTTCAATCGGATTCAAAAATTCTTTATTGAAGTATCCCACAGAGATATTCTCTTGGTTTCCAAAATACCATTCCAGACGAGCATCAATATTTTTAATGATCGTTCCCTTGAGGTTGGTATTACCATTGATCTCACGATCCCTTTCATCATCATAATAGGCCGAGGGGTTGAGGTCCTTGAAAGCAGGACGAGAAATGGTCTCGGAGTATCCCAAACGCAATTGCATCTTATCAGTCATGAAGAAAGTCAGACCAGCAGAAGGCAAGAAGTCTTGCATTTGTAGAGAGTTTTCAAACTTGTCGCGACTATTGCCTGCATAAGTTGTTATATCTTGAATACTGTCTTCATAGCGCACACCTAAATTAAGACGTGCAATATCAGTAAGAGTCGCTTCGGTATCCATGAAGTAGCTGCGGATTTCTTGCTGGGCTTCAAAACGATCAGATGCCCCAGTTGTGTCAACTAATGTACACCCACCAGCATCAATCACCGCATGCGTACAAATTTGTTCTGGTGTTTTATGGGAAATATTCTGATCCCCTGTAACATCGGCGGCGACGACGGTGTTGATATCATACTTGAAGCGTTGAAAATTTGATTCACGCTTCTTCGTCGTAATATTGGCCCCGACTTTAGAGAGGAAATTAAACGATTTACTTTCAACAATAGGCAGGTGGAGTTTCATCTCGCCTTCCGTAACATTATCTTCCACATTTCCAAAGTAGCGTTCATTGGAGCGCGAGTCTGTATCAAAAACAGGAACTCCTGTATCGGTAACGTGCTGATAGAATTTGGTATCAGGTTGATCCATAAGCGCCTGAGAGTAACTTCCCCTCCATGTTAACAAGCGCTTCTTATTGGCCCCAAGCTGGTGCTTACCATTTAAAATTTGGCTAAAGAGTTGTCGCTCTTGCCATTGGATATTGGTTTGCTCCAAGTTATTATCTTGGGTATTCAAATAACGCTTTTCAATTCGATCAATGGTTTTTCGCAACATGAGGGTATTAGAGCGAATATCAGCATAGCGTCCAAAATCGGCCCCTAAGTTTAGCATCCCCGAAAGGTTCACTTCGCGCTGAGTCCTCTTGGTTACTCGACTTCCCGTAATGTCGCTATTTACATCAATATCGTAATTATTGAATTCATTATTATTCCAGCGGTCACGATAAAGACCAGCAACGTTGTAGCCAAATTTCTTACCACGATACTTGAGGGTATCTCCGATAGAGAGGCTCATCCCAGGAGGAAGACTCGCTTTCTTATTGGTAACGGTATAATTCTTATTGAAGGCCTTGCCGAGTTCGCGTGATTCATCACTTCCTACTGGCAGTG
>JBFHGF010000283.1:0-4621 GCA_041583335.1 Bacteriovoracaceae bacterium | reverse complement strand
TAGAGAAGTCGATACCGTTAAAGTTGTTGGAAAATCCGTTCCCGTAACGACCTTTGATCTTCTTGGACTTAAGGCCACAGCTCCTGACTTTCTCAAAGAATTGGCCGACAAATTCGGACTTGGAATTTCGCTCTACAAAGAGCAACGCTTTGATGAGGCGATTGCTATCTTCAAAGAAACTCTTGAGCTTGAATGGCAGCGCTTCCCTGATCTTAAAGGCAAGAAGACCAATCCATCCGAAATCTATATTGCTCGCTGTGAACAATATAAAGAGCTTCCTCCCCCACCGAATTGGGACGGTGTCTATACACTTACCTCAAAATAATGACTAGGCCTTCACAAGAAGGCCTTTTTTATGGACAAAAATTAGCTTCTGGATACTTTTGGCATAAGAAGCCTTTCATTTCTTCGTTTTCTTTTTCGAGTTTCTCATTCTTTTCTTTGAGAGAAGCAATCTCACGATTTTGTTTCTGATCTTCTTTAAAGAGCTCTTTTACCGCTTCAATTAAGGGGGCGACTAACTTGGCATAGGCGACAGAAAGATAACCCTCTTTATCTCTCTTCACGGCCTCAGGAAAGACCTCATCAACATTTTGAGCAATTACTCCAACATCACGTCCCTCTTGGAAATTCATATCCGGGAATTCATCATTTCGCCAATCAAAGTAAACTCCATCAAGACGCATAATTTTTTCGAGAGCACTTTCTCCATCATACGCCAGAGGAATAATATTCTTCTTAAACCTACGATCCGAAGTATTCACATAGGCGGCATTCCCTGCGACTTGCCCCGAGACATGTAGTTTATAAGAAGGGGCCATATTTCCCACCCCAATAGCACCAGCTGTATCCACATGAATGCGAGATGCTCCATTGGTATAAAGATTAATCGTATCCTGTCCTGTGACTGTTCCATTTGGAAGAGCACTCGCCCCTAAGCTAATCCCAGTAGAGACATTCCCTCTTTCATCGGCCGCTTCAATTCCCTGGGCATAAACCCAAGGTGTTTCCAAGTGGCCAAGTCCTGTTACAGATGAAGCTGTCTGAGCAACACTTTCTCCCGTTCCTAATGGAGAGCCAATACGGCCATTACCATTAACATCAAGAGTTCGAGATGGAGTTGAGTTCATAATTCCAAAGTAGCCAGTGGGCGTAAAGGCCAGAGTAGATACCCAAGAACTGGCAGAAGTATCTCTTCTTAATATTTTAAAGGTAGAATCATTGTGGTGTTCAATCATCCAATAGTCATTGGGATCTTCAGCATCTGCGGCATTGAAGGTTTTAATCTGTACATAATCACTATCGCTAATGCGCACATCTCCGGCCACATGGAGTTTATCGGCGGGAGCAGTTGTTCCAACTCCTACATTACCACTTCCCATTAAACTCAATACATCCCCACCTGAATACCCAGTACTGAACCTTAGAGCATTGCCATCGCCACTACCTGTACCGTCATAAGTAATAGAGAAATCGGTAGCATTGCTTGAACCAGCTTCAGTAAAACGTATGCTCCTCTTTCCACCATTAGTGAGATCATTAAAGAAGAGGTTACCATTATAGATTTCAAGTTTTTCTTCAGGGGTTGTTGTTCCAATTCCAATATTTCCATTATCTTCCAGATGAAGAGTGCTCATCCAAGCAGAACCATTCCAGTAATTGAAGTTAAAATCATTGGGATCAGTATGGGTATTGCCATAGGAGGAAACCTGCCAGCCTTTATTATTTCCCGTTGGATTGCCAGAGCCCAAGGTTTCATTCGTATCGGTAAACTTCGTTAAAAAAACCAACATATTCGAAGAGGACTCCCCTGCAGAAAATGCGACCGAGTTATTACCGGTGTCTTGAATATGAAGCGTTCCCTTGGGATTAGAAGTTCCGATCCCCACACTTCCAGTATCTTTAACAACAAAGGAATCAGGAGCATAAACCGAGTCGGCCTTAAGTACATTACCACCGGCGGCCGTCGTCACCTCAGAATGAATAACAGCAACTCCATTGGTACTATCTGCATAAGTTGATCCAGAGCCCACAACTTTTAATACATTTGACAAAGCTGTGGCGATACGAGTTTTCCCAGACACATCAAGGGCCCTGGTGGGTGCACTTATACCTATCCCCACATAACCAGAATCATCAATACGCATCCTCTCCACTCCAGCGGTAGCGGCGGCGAGATGATCTGCGCTTGGAGAATACCAGCCCGTATTCTCATCCCCAGAAAAGCTGAAAGTTGGATTGGCCGCACTTCCTGCTGCGGTAGTTATAATTCCACCACCTGAAGTGCTCGAAACCAGTCCGGCAGCACTTACATCAAAGATATTGGCCCCATTAACTGCAACTTCAATTGTATCTGCTGTCGCAGAATAGAATCCAGTATCGCTATCCCCAGAAAAAGTATAAGAAGGAGCTGCCGCAGTTCCGGCCGCAGCACTTACAGTAGAACTTGCGATAGGTCCACTAAAGGACGTAGCGGTAACAGTTCCATTAACATCGAGTTCAGAAGCAGGGCTTGTAGTATTAATCCCCACTCTATCATCTTCACGAATCATAAGAATGGACTTTTTATTCGAAGCAAACTTCGCCACAATCGCATTAGTCGTCACATTGTCGCCACTGTCTACATAGAGCCCATTTCCTCCGGCGGAGGTATTCAAAATTCCGACCACATATTCATTGGGTTTAGTTAACCTGAAATTGATTCCATTATCAGAGACGCTCTCCGTACCATCATTAATAATTGTGCTGGTATTAGATAATAGAGATGCAGGATTACGCGTTCCTCCAAACCCTATGCGTCCAGATGCCGTGATCGTAAGAGTATTTTTTGAATCACTATTATCTACTCTCAAAAGCTCGCCATCTTTATAGGCACTGGCTCCAGTGGCCCCGGCAATGTGGTTACTATCTAAGGTTAGGTTACTATCATCAGTGATGGCACTGACACTGAAGACTTCTCCCCCAATGGTGATGGCATCCCCAACGGAAATCTCAGTAGTAAAGGCCGTCCCTGTTCCCACCACGGCGCTACTGGCCGCGGTGACGTCTACGCTTCCAGAAAGCGCCGAAGCTGCACTTCCCTGTACCGTTAATTGGGCCGCAGGATTTGTGACCCCAATACCAAGAAAGCTATCGCTTGTAAGCACCATTGCTGTCGTTGCCACATCTTCCTTCAAGACTCCAAAGCTTAGAGAGGCGTCCTTAGCAGATGCCGCCGAAGCGCTGGTCCACGAAGAGTCTTGAGTCCAAGATAGCCCTTGAAACTCTGAGCCTCCAAGTTTGGCCGCAAAGTCCACTCCATTTTGATTAGCGCTATCATCATAATTTTCCAAGAGAAGCGCCCGTGAAGTAGAAGTACTTCCATTGGCCGACCAAAGTTTCCCACCACTGGACTTAATATCACCGGCAACTTCTAGTGCAGTAGATGCCGGAAGTACACCAATTCCAACACGTCCCGAATTATCCACGCCAAAGATTTCATTGGTCGCGGAGTCTATCAGCTTCAAAGCGTAATTAGTGGCCGTAGTATCGTGACCACGAATTAAAACACCTGTATCCGTTGTTTCGGCATAAGCTCCACTATCAATAGTTAAAGTAGGAGTAGCAGCTCCTGCAGAAGCGAAAAATTCATGAGCATTTCCATGATAAGTGAGATTGGTGCTATTGCCTACAGTATTGGAAATTCGAGTAGAAAAACCGGCACTAAAGCCCATATTTTTACATTCATTTTGCTGTAATTTACAACCAAGGTTGATACGATATTCACTCATATCATTTAAAATATCATTGGCCGCACGACGAAAGCCATCAAATTGAAGATCAGCTTTAGGGTTGGTATACGAGAGTCCTATTTTACCGCTACTATTAATAAAAAGGCGACTATTTATCCCATCGTCAATTGAGAACCCTAAATTGTCCACTCCTGTATAAATCGTTTTTAATCTAAGCCCAGCACTCCATGAGGCCGAACCGTTCACAAATTTCAATACTGCTGCCCCAGAGGTATCCGCACTTTCAACTTCCATCTCCTGATCACCACTGCCCTGAACTTCAAAGTGACTTGATGGTGTCGCTGTCCCCACTCCAATATTACCAGAGCTATCGATGAGAATCCTTTCCACCCCTCCTGTTGCAGCTGCCAAAGTATCCGCAGCCGGAGAATACCAGCCCGTATCCTCTTCCCCAACAAAACTAAAAGTTGGTGCTGCTGCACTACCGGCACTCGTATTGAGAACGCCACCTCCAGCAGTTGAAGAAACAATTCCATAACTAGTCATATCAAAAATATTAGTACTCCCCACCGCTACTTCAATCGTGTCGGCCGCAGAGGAATAAAACCCAGTGTCTGTATCTCCAGCAAAGGTATAGGAAGGAGCACTACTCGTTCCCGCGCCAACTGTCGTAATCGTACTATTGATTGGTCCTTCAAATGCTGTGGCCTTGACGGTTCCATTAACTTCTAATTTCGTCGTTGGAGATGCCACTCCAATCCCCACATTTCCCGATGATAAAAAAGTGGTGGATACACTATCTCCAGGCTTCACAACAACAGCATCATTGATGGCCGTAAGCTCTAAGTTCCCCGTTCTGCTTACAAGGGATGAAATCGAATTTTGTCGAC
>JBFHGF010000282.1:0-4636 GCA_041583335.1 Bacteriovoracaceae bacterium | reverse complement strand
CCCCCCCCTCACTCTTGAAAGGTCGCTGCAAGCTACTTTTAGTCTCGATACTTCAAACCAACAGGTCGCTTACTGACAGGTTTACCTAAATCGTGATCCAAATGCCAACGGTCTACTTTAGGTTCATCCTTATCGATACGATAGTAATCAAGGTCCTTATCTAATTTATCCAAGCGATAAGATAATTCCCTTTGAAGATTAATCGAATCTTCTTTTTTTACATTCAGCATATCCAAGGCCTTTTGCTTGGCCTGTCTAAGCGCAGTGATTTTTTCATCGAACTCACTCGCCATTTTAATCCTTTCTTGATCAAAAGACCAAACAAAATGATTTACATCATTGAGCTGCTTAAGGTAGTCGCGACGCCTTTTAAGTAGAATGATACGATAGTTACTGGCATCGAGAACCCGAGCAGCTAATTGCTCTGAGTCAAAGACCAACATTGCGCCACGACGTAAGTAACTGGCCTCTCCCCAACATTTGGTGATGTCCTTTACGTAGAGAACAAAGAAGTTCTTCTCCACTGAGCGCACATGTCCCGTACAGCGGTTGGTATTATGGCCAGCAAGGCGAAAGCGAACTTCATCCCCACTGCGAAAGAATTTGATATTCTGACTCTCCGAAGAAACTTTAATGATACTTGCGGTCTTATCTCGATCTGTCACTCGCCCAGTAAAGTCAGAATAATTGAATTTGGGATCGAAATAAGAATCTCTAATTTGATCTTCGAGAGTTGGCCCCTGAAACGGCAGCTCTTGCTGCGTTTTCTCAAAGGCGCGCTCGCGCCGATCCATTTTTATCTCTTCATGAGTTGGGCCATTTGCGCCATAGAGATTGGCCACCAAAGTCAATAAGGGAGCGAGTCTCCACAGGTTGAAAAATCTTTTTTTGAAGTTGAGATTCATACTTCCATTATGCCCAAAGATACTGCGCATTACGAGATGGAAAACTTGTCACGATGCCCCTTAAAGGATACTTTATTAATCAATTAATTTATTACTCTTAAACTAGGGAACAAAGGAAACGAAAGATGGAATTTTTTCTTGATACTGGAATCATTGATGAAATTAAAGAGGCGGTAGAATGGGGACTTGTAGACGGCGTAACCACCAACCCATCACTCATTGCTCAATCGGGTAGAACTCAAGAAGATGTGATCAAGGAAATTACTCAGCTTGTTGATGGCCCTATTTCTGCAGAAGTTATAAGTACCGACAAGATGGGAATGCTTAAGGAAGCCGAAGCTTTGGCCAAGATTCACGACAATATCGTGATCAAACTTCCTCTAACCATTGACGGCATCAGTGCCTGTAAAGTTCTATCAGAACAGAATGTTAAAACTAACGTCACCCTATGCTTCAGCGTAAATCAGGCCCTTTTGGCCGCCAAGAATGGGGCAACTTATATTTCCCCCTTTATTGGACGTCTCGATGATATTGGACAAAGCGGAATGAATCTCATTGAGGAAATTCGTGTGGTTTACGATAATTACGGCTTTCCTACCCAGATTCTGGCGGCCAGTGTTCGCCACTCAGACCATGTAAGGGAGGCCTCTCTGGTTGGTGCCGATGTTGCGACAATGCCATTGAATTGTATGAAATCCCTCTTCAATCATCCTTTAACGGATATTGGACTAGAGAAGTTTCTTGCTGATCACGCAAAATCTTTAAAATAGTTATCAAATCTGAGCATTTTTATCACGTAAGTGCTTAAAAACACAGGGGACAAAAATGCTCAAGTATTCACATTCCTGATCCGAAAAGTCAGTTAAGAAGGAATTAAACTTCTTACGGGCCAAAAAGGATTAGAATTGTGAATAACATTGCTCAGTTTACTCACAAAGCGACACTCTTACTGACGTTAACTCTAATGAGTGTCTCTTTAACCTCTTGTTTTACTCAAGAATCATCCCCTTCAACTTCAGGAGGAGGGGCCGTCTCGGCCGATGCTCCAGTCAAATGGATCTCAAGTGCTATCCCCTCCACAGGAATGAATGTCAAAATCGCTCCCGAAATTTTGAGTGACTTCTCCTTGAGTGACAATGACAGCAACGGATACAATCCCGTCGAGCAAATGTTTGATCAATGGAATGACTCCACTAACGCCGAGACATTCTTTAAGGTTCCGGCCGAAGCCGCTCAGGCGAATCTAAACTATGCCGAGCTAACTTCTTATCGCGATTCAGAATTTGGAATCTATAAATCCCATAGCTGGTTTAGCAATGTTGAAAATTCGGTACTCGCTGTAACTCAATACTACGGCTATCGTAGAAATGCGGGAACTTCTAGCGAGTTCATCGAACTCTCCCATGCTGATATCATCATGAATTACAAAGATTATAATTTTAATACCAATGCCCTGAGTTCATCGGGATATGACTTCCACTCCGTGGTCCTCCATGAACTGGGTCACTTCTTAGGACTTTCCCATACCAGTAGTTATGCGATCAATTCAGTCATGCAACCCTCTCTTTCTATTTCAGGAAGTAAGAGAGTGGTTACCACTTATGACAAGGCCAGTATTGTCGAACTCTATGGAGGCTCCTCGGCCTTAGTTGCTCAATCTTCCGCCCTATCGGTAACTCAATCAGCAGCGGCAGTAGCAACGACAAAAGTACTTCCTAAAGCGGCCAGACAGATTTCTGATGATGGTGAAATCCACGGGCTAATTGAATTGAGAGCGGATGGAGAATGTCGCCACAAAATCAATGGAGCTGTTGTGGATGTCCATCACGTTAACATTCATAAGAAATAGGTATCTGATTACATGAGGGGCTTGAACAGTCGCGATGGAATCTTGAAGGCCTTCATAATCTTGATCTGTTTTTGTGAAGCATTACCATAGATATCAACTTCATTTCCATCACGATCTTCGGCCTTTTCTTTACCCGTGATAAGGTAACTCTCGGAGATTCTCTCCTTCATATCTTCCTTGAGGTTATCTCCTAAACTCTTTGATCCAGCACAGAAGACACCCATTTCAGCATTATAGAAATCAGAGCGGTTATCGATATTGTAGGTTCCGACAAAGAAACTCTCGTCATTATAAAGATGGGTCTTATCGTGCATTCCCCAGCGAGCAGCAGCAACTTTCTCGTTGTAGACCGCATAGTGGTCATTATACTTAGAATCGTGCATATAAGCTAAGAGGCCCACCTCTTGCCAGTTATAGATTTTGTCATAAAAGGCCGCCGCCACATAGAAGGCATCGGTACTGCCCAAGCTATTGGTATAGATCGAAGTACTCACTCCTTTCTTAATCACGTAGCTCAGTGATTTTTGCCAATACTCATTGAGCATGAAATAGGGACTGGCCATAATGAACTCTTCCCCTACCTTTGTTTCGTTCTCAATATGATCAAATAATACTTTTCTTAAAATTTTATAATCTTTGCGATAGTCATCTTTGATACGCTCAATGAAATTAGCCCCTGGACGATCTGTAGCAAAAGTTAAACTAGGACAGACTTCAATAGGATAAGTATTGAGGATGGGACGCGCCACTTGCTCGACCCTTTGGGAAACCTTCTCCATATCCTGATGACTCTCAATCCATACTCTCGCCTCTTCACGTTGACGATCAAACGCCTCTTGTCTTTGATTTTGGTAGCGATTGCGGTTACGTCGGTCTCTGAAAAGTCGGTTACTTGAAGGATTCGTATTGATGACTTTACTCTCCACTACAATATCGTCCTTCCAGAAGATATCAAAGGAATCTTCAATGGCCTTGGCCACTTTTCCTTGTACGTAAATATCGCGATCGACGAAGTTATATTCTTCATCGAGATCGAAATAGTCATCACCAATGTTGCGACCACCGGTAATGGCCTCTTGTCCATCAATCACTAAGATCTTTCGGTGGGTTCTAAACTGAGCACTGGAGGGATCTAGAGAGCGATGGTAGTAGCGAAGATCGATATTGTACTTCTTGAGGGCCTCAGCAAAGAAGTCATCCATTTCGATTACGGTAATGGACTTATCGAGAATAATACGAATATCAATCCCCTCTTTGGCCCGCTTAATCAGCTCATGCCACATCAGGAGACCCGCCGTATCTTTTTCCCAAACAAAGTATTCAATACTGATTCTACGCTTTGCTTTGCGGATGAGATCAATTCGTTTTTGTAGTGATGCGATCCCACTGTGCAGGAGCTGCACTTGATTGTCCTCAACGACAGATGCATGACTTTCATGCATAGGAACATGGCTTTCAAAGTAGAAAGGATATTCATCGTACATTGCACCCGAACTTCCACCATTACCGTCGGCATATATTGTCCACGACAGCGCAGCAGAAACGAGTAGTAATGTCGAGATTAGCATCCTCATTATCTTCCTTCCTTTTCAGTTAAGGTTTATGGCCATATTCATTAAAAACCAATATGGCAGTTATATCTGCAAAGGTGAGGCCAAACAAGGAGATTGAAAAAATCCCAATAACAGTTGCTTATAAAGAGAAAACTGTCTAGTTTTTAGACGGCCGAGGCGACCCTAGACAGGGGATGAATCCTTTTATTTATGCCACTTTACGGAATAAAGGTCATGGCGACGATCTTTGAGGTTCTGAACTGCTCCCGTATTTCGGGCCTCAATCAGACTATCCAACCTCAGGTCCGCAATGGCCACTGTCTCCACAT
>JBFHGF010000281.1:0-4679 GCA_041583335.1 Bacteriovoracaceae bacterium | reverse complement strand
CTGAATGCTTCGGCCATTGATATATTCAATAAGTATCGAGCTTACTACCCATGGCCAGGAATCTTTCTTTACCTGACTGAGAAGACACGTTTAAAGCTAACGAAGGTTTCCGTTACTACAAATAAGTCTGTTGCTGCTGGCGTATTTGATATTAGCACTGGTAGGATTCTTCTAGGCACCAGTGAAGGCACACTTCATCTTGAAAATATCCAGCTTGATGGCAAAAAGGCCGTAAGTGACAAAGACTTTATTAATACTTTGAAATCTAAAGGGGCCGATATGGTCTTAGACAGGAGTGCATATGCTTAATCTCGTTTCGCCTTCAATTCTAAGTTGCGATTTTATGAATATTCAATCCGATCTTTTGCCTTTTGAAGGAAGCAAAGATGTTTGGATGCATTTGGATATTATGGATGGTCACTTTGTTCCAAATCTAACCTTTGGTATACCAATTATTAAACAAATCTCTAATATCTGTTCAGTCCCTCTTGATGCACACCTCATGGTAACAAACCCCAAGTTTCATATAGATGAAATGAAAGATTTTGGCCTTTCTAATATCACTTTCCATGTTGAAGCTGTTGAGGATTCCCTTGCTCTCGTCAATTATGCCAAGAGTTTTTACCCCTCTGTAGGCATTTCCATTAAGCCAAAAACTCAATTATCAGAGCTTAGTGATGAATTATTACGAACGGTTGATCTAATCCTAGTGATGTCAGTAGAACCGGGCTTTGGTGGACAATCTTTTATTGAAAACTCTTATGAAAAAATCTATAAATTGCATGAATTAAGAAAGACCCACGGCCACTCTTACCAAATCCAAGTTGACGGTGGTGTAAGCAATGCCAATGCAAAAAAACTTCGCGAGCACGGTGCAGACAATCTGGTTGCCGGAAGCTATATCTTCAAAAAAGACAAAGCTGAATACCTCAACCTAGTAGAATCACTCCGTTAAAATCGTATATTGTTTTTTTGTATCTAATCTATAGGAAAACAAATGAAAGAAATTCTTATTGATGGTAACTCACTTTCTGTTGAAGATGTTGTTACTGTTGCTCTTGCTAAGAAAGGTGAAGTTGTTGTTAAACTCACCCCTGCTTCTCAAGATAAAATTATTAAGGCCAAAAACTATGTTCACGAAATCGTAGAGAAAGGTAATCCTGTTTACGGAATCAACACTGGTTTTGGTGCCCTCTCTAATGTACACATCGATAGAGATGATCTCGGACAACTTCAGGTCAATCTCATTCGTAGTCATTGTACAGGTGTTGGTGCTCCCTTTGATCGTGAAGTTACTCGTGCAATTATGTTACTTCGTGCGAATTGTCTGGCTTCAGGCTATTCTGGTGTTAACCCAGAGGCCATCGACCTCCTGATTGATTTTCTAAATCACGATATTATCCCCTTTGTTCCCTCTAAAGGTTCGGTCGGTGCCAGTGGAGATCTTGCCCCTTTAAGTCATATTGCCCTTTGTTTAATTGGTGAAGGACAAGTAACCTACTCTGGAAAATCTGTTAGCTCTGATTTTGCAATTTCACAAATTGGAAAAAAACCCATTGTGCTGGGACCAAAAGACGGACTTGGTTTAATTAATGGAACAGCTGTTATGGCCGCCCTCGGATCACTGGCCATCGTTCACGCCGAAAGAATTATGAAACTTGCCGACATTTCTGCCGCTATGACTTGCGATGGTGTTCAAGGCTCTAAACGTGCATATGATCCCCGCATTCAAAAGCTAAAACCTCATCCAGGACAAATTGCAGTTGCTCAAAATTTATTGGCCTTGCTCAAAGACAGTGAGATCATGGCCTCCCATGACTCATGTGGAAAGGTTCAAGACCCTTATAGCTTAAGATGTGTTCCTCAAGTACACGGCGCCTGTAGACAAACACTTGAGCATATCAAAGTTGTGTTTGAAAGAGAACTTAACGCGGTAACAGACAATCCACTTCTTTTTATGGAAGATGATGATGTTATCTCCGGAGGAAACTTTCATGGAGAAGCTCTGGCCCTTGCTATGGATTATCTTGCCATGGGCGTTGCTGAAATTTGTAATATTTCTGAACGTAGGGTAGAGAAAATGATGAACCCTACCTTTTCTGAACTTCCAGCTTTTCTTACTGGAAAGTCGGGACTAAATTCTGGTCTCATGATTGCTCATGTTACTTCTGCAGCACTGGTATCTGAAAATAAGTATCTGTGTCACCCTGCTTCTGTAGATAGTGTTCCTACTTCTACTGATAAAGAGGATCATGTATCTATGGGTGTAACTTCTGGTCGTAAACTTCTTGAAGTGGTTGAAAATGCCTACGACTGCTTATCTATTGAAATCCTGTGTAATACACAGGCCATAGAATTCCAAAAGCCATTAAAAACCTCTAAGCCTATTCAAGCAGCTTATGAAGTTGTCCGCCGCCATGTTCAACCGATCACTGAAGATCGTGTTTTTCATTACGATATGATGGCAATTAAAAAATTACTTAAAACTGATGAACTTCTTCTTGAAGTACAAAAACACATGGGAGAAATCCAATGACTGAAGTAAATATTCCTCTACCTCCAACAGGCTCAGAACTTACATGCAAAGGCTGGCATCAAGAAGCGGCCCTTCGCTGTCTTCTCAACAACCTGCACCCTGAAGTTGCTGAAGACCGTGACAATCTCATTGTCTACGGAGGAAATGGACAAGCAGCAAGAAACCATAAGGCCCTAAATGATATTATTACCTCTTTGAAAAACCTTGAAGATAACCAAACCCTTCTTATTCAATCAGGAAAACCTGTCGCCATCATGCCTTCTCATAAGGATGGCCCTCGCGTGCTTATTGCTAACTCTAACCTAGTACCGGAATGGGCAAACTGGGAACATTTCAACAAACTCAAAGATGAAGGCTTGATGATGTACGGCCAAATGACGGCCGGAAGCTGGATCTACATTGGTAGCCAAGGAATCCTACAGGGAACCTACGAGACTTTTATGGCCGCAGCTGAAAAACATTATGGAGAAGGCTCTAACCTTAGAGGTAAGCTCGTCCTCACTGCTGGTATAGGTGGTATGGGTGGAGCGCAGCCACTTGCTGTTAAAATGGCCGGAGGTGTTTGCCTTTGTTGTGATGTCGCTGAGTGGAGAATTCAAAAACGATTAGACACTAAGTATGTTGATGTTCTAGCCTCTGATTTCGACCACGCGATTAACATGGCCCTCAAGGCAAAAGAGAATGGTGAAGCAAAAAGTATCGCCGTTGTTGGTAATGCTGCCGATTTTTTCAATTATGTTCTAGAGAAGAATATTTTACCAGATCTCGTTACCGATCAAACAAGTGCCCATGACCCACTCAATGGTTATGTGCCTCACGGTTTTGGTGATGTTGAAATCGAAAATCTTAAAAATGAAAACCCCTCACTCTACGTAGAACGTAGTTATATCACGATGGGAGTTCATGTTCAGGCCATGCTTGATTTTCAAACAAGAGGCTCTTATGTTTTCGACTACGGTAATAACCTAAGAGCTGGTGCCCAAAAAGCTGGTGTTGATAATGCTTTCGACTTCCCTGGCTTTGTTCCGGCCTATATTCGCCCTCTCTTTTGTCAGGGCTCAGGACCTTTTCGCTGGGTAGCTCTTTCAGGTGATCCTGAAGATATTAGAGTTACTGATCAAGCCCTCAAAGAAGCTTTCCCTGAAAATACTAAACTCATAAACTGGCTAAATAAAGCTTCAGAAATGGTTTCCTTCCAAGGACTTCCTTCACGCATCTGTTGGCTCAAATATGGTGAACGTGAAAAGGCCGGCTTAATTTTCAATAAGCTGGTTCGTGACGGAAAAGTAAAAGCACCTATTGTTATCGGTCGTGACCATCTTGACTGTGGAAGTGTTGCATCTCCCAACCGTGAAACAGAGGCCATGAAAGATGGTACCGATGCTGTTTCTGATTGGCCTATTTTAAACTTTGCCATCAATACAATGAACGGGGCCTCTTGGACCTCCTTCCATCATGGTGGTGGTGTAGGAATGGGATTTAGTCAGCATGCCGGTATGGTAATTTGTGCTGATGGAACTATTGAAATGGATGAACGCCTTAAAAGGGTTTTAAATAGTGATCCTGGTATGGGTGTTGTCCGTCACGCAGATGCAGGCTATGAAATTGCCCTTGAAGAAGCTAAGAACACCAACATTCAATTTCCTAGTTTATAAACTACTTTCACTTCAGGTAGAACGATTATGGCAAATTTAAAAGGCTTCGCTCAAATTTCTCAACTTGTTACCTTAAAAGGTATCAGTGAAAAAGATGGGCGTCGTCCCCAAAAAGAAGATCTCTCCATAATCGATAATGGAGCCATTGTTTACAATGACAAAGAAATTGTTTGGATAGGATCTTCAAGTGATATCCCTACTGATTACATTAATATCAAGTGGGAATCTTTAAAAGGTCATACTGTTACACCAGAAATTATCGATTCTCATACTCACTTAATTTTTGGTGGCAACCGTGCTGCTGAATATAGTATGCGCCTTAATGGTGCAAGTTATGCTGAAATAGCAAAGGCCGGTGGTGGCATCATAAGTACCACAAGAATGACTAATGAAGCCTCTGAAGAGGATCTCTATAAGCTGGCCTATAATCGTATCAAACAACTTCATTCATATGGTATCGGAACAATTGAAATCAAAAGTGGTTATGG
>JBFHGF010000280.1:0-4707 GCA_041583335.1 Bacteriovoracaceae bacterium | reverse complement strand
TGGGTGGCCATCACCAAAAAGGGTTCTTGTAATTTGTGGGTAGTTTCACCAATGGTAACCTGACGCTCCTGCATGGCTTCAAGTAAAGCACTTTGAACCTTTGCCGGGGCACGGTTAATCTCATCGGCCAATACAAAATTAGTGAAGATAGGTCCTTTTTTAATGATGAATTCTTCATTTTTTTGACTGTATATCATTGTCCCAATAAGGTCTGAAGGAAGGAGGTCTGGAGTAAACTGGATCCTTTTAAAAGAGAGGTCACACAACTTACTCATTGTTGAAACTGACATTGTTTTACCAAGTCCGGGCATCCCTTCTATCAGTAAGTGCCCTTCACAAACCAAGGCACACAGAATTGAATCGAGTAATTTTTCCTGCCCAAAAATATATTTTTTAGCATGATTTAACGAATTAATTGCTTTCTCACGAACATCCATAGACATATTAAAAACCTCTGTAATTTTAGGAACATAAGTATTATATGCTTATTCATTCAATTTTCCAGTGTGGAAAATTGATCTAAAGTATGTCTAGAATATCTTCTTTTTATATCTGAAGTGTTATTGGATGGTTAAAGTTGAGAAAATTTTCCTAAGAAGTTTGTCTAGGTCCCTCTTCTTATCAATGGCCAGATAATTAATTGAACGAAATAGTCGGGAACTCTTGTTTTCAATTATGTATTGAATCGTCTTATTAATCTCTCTATAGGCGATATTCTTTTCGCACAATTGATTGTAGCAAATTTCTCTAGCGCTACTTGCAGCAAACCAGCGTTGAAATGCTTTGAAATCCACGTCTCCACTATTCTTAAGTTTCGCTATAAGTTTAACAATTTGTCTATTTTGATCATAATCACTGAGGTCTTTAAGTAGTTTTGGTAATGCCGCGATCTTATTTTTGAATCTTGGTAAATTTTGGTCAATCCTTATCTTCTCAATATTACCTATAATGACATTCTTATTTTCAGCAGCAAATTTAAATAGTTCATTCACAAGAACCAATGTCTCTTGATTTTTATTTTCTAGGTTGTATAGAACGACATCCAACAAGTAATTAACGTCTATAAGAAATTCTTTGTTTTCCAAGGGTATCACATGAGCTAATTCATTATAGTTTTCAATTGCCCAATGAACATAATCTTCTAACTCAAGTAAATTTAAATTCTTATAGCGTGTCAGGTAATGAGTGGGTAAGGCCTCATCACTTAGATATGTTGTCATTACAGAAAACTTAGCGGCTAAGTTTTCAATCAACCTTTGTTTTTGATACTCCTCTTTATAGAAAAACTGAACCAATCTATCGAGATAGCCATTCTCTTGTCCCTTAATAATTATTTTTTTCACAAAGCTTACCAATTGATCAGGCATCACTTTCCTTAGAAAGCTGCTATCAAACCTCTTCAATCTTGCGCTTGTAATAAATTCCTGAAATTCTTTCTCTGACCTTCCCACTCGATCTCGAATTAGACGGCCAACATTAGAGAACGCACTTACCATACTAAGGTCAGATAAAATTTTCCCATTATGATAAATGAGATCCTTTTTCGACTGTAGTACAGGGATTGATATCTTAACACCCAATACTCTTCTATCAATAACAGCACTCTTTTGTGAATCATCAGGGCTTGATGCCACCACAACTTGCAACAGAGCTCGCATATAGTCACCGTAGCGCCAACCTTCTTCTTTATTCACATCAATCAAACCAGGAAATGTTCTTTTTGCACTTCGCCCAAGTCTATGCTGGGCCTTATTCATAAACTTTCCACAAAACTTTAACGGAACACACATTCCAAGTAGTGAGTATTTCGAATCGACGGTATCGTCATACACCTCAGCTTTAGCAACTGCATTCATATAGTGTGCACCTAAATAATTGGCGTCAAATCTCACATCTCTTATAACGGTCTCTATTCTCTCCATTGTATTCATGGATACAACTTTTTCATCTGGCGCGCTATCAAGCATCTCTTTATCTATTTCCCATTCTTCACTGAAGTATGTACTTACGGCCTGTGGTATTTCCTGATACTCAATTTCTGCTTTATTAACCTTAAGCGTTGTATTTGTAAGGTCATAAATCATCATGAAAGTTTCACCAAATGTAATTCTTTTCTTTGATTGCTCTGTACTGTCAAAAGGTATCAACAATCCATTGTCTGGAAGTATTGCAGTAAGAAGCAACTCTAATGCTGTTGGATTATTGTCATTTTTTTTCAGTAACTTTGATACAAGACTATTCTTTATAAATTTAATTTTGCTCAAATCGGGACAAGGAATAGATCCTAATTTTTGATTATTATATTTGTTGCAGTCGTATGATTGATCTTTTCTAAAGTCTGTTTTTGATAATATATTTCCTAGTTTTCCACGGTGATAATCAAAGCCTGTACTGAGAGCATCACTCACCCCCATCACGACATCTTCCAAGTATTCGAAGTTCTCGTTTGTACTATAATATTTTAAAAAGGCACTGAGTACTGAGTCATCTTCAACAGAGTTTAACATTTCAACAAGTTCAAGAGTTGCTAAAAGATTTGCCTTTCGACCACCATCATCAACATAACGCTGAAAATCAGATACAATTGAAGTTACACCTTCTCCATCAATTGATTTATACTCTTCGGACAAATAATTTAACAGCAGGGTCCCTGACTTCATCATATCACTAGAGAAAAATGAATAGTTACTCCAGCGATTACCTGTCCCGTTCACATAAGAGCCAAGTTTGTTAATCTCTGCAATTACATTAAAAAAGACATTCTCTTCAACATAGGGCAGGCATGACGCCGGAATATTGGTAATCAAATCATAGAAGTCTGATTCTTTTTCATTCATATCTTCTATACATTGGCCTCGTTCGTGATCACTTCTAACCACTTGAGAAAGATCAATCTGAACACCGATCGGTTTTTTTGCATTCGGACTGTGGGTCAAGATATATGACTGACTTACTTGCTCGATTTGTCCACGTGATATTATTTTTATCATTTCTATAAAATGATCTCTCGAAAAGAAGTTGCGGTAATCATCAATAAGACTCTCTCCTCCCAGCTTATTGGTAATCTCCTGCATAGATGCTAGGAAAGCATCCATACTTTGAGTATGAGAAAAGTAGTTATCTAGAATGGAGGCCACTTCTTCTATAAAGTTATTTAACAAAGAATTATAGAAACTAAAAAGCAGTCTAATATCTACGTCCTCTTTATAATGACTATCTATAAAATTAAAGAAGAAGAACTGTCCCTCTTTTGAAAAGGCTGCCCACACCTTACCAAGTGCACTTATTTCTTTTTGATCTTTTTCAAGAAACCAGTCTAGAAAATACACAACATCTTCAATAAACTCATCTCCCGATGCACCAAGCAGGTCGTACAATGAGGCAACCAACCCTGAATCGATTTCATTTAACACTGAAACAAGCTCAACAAATGAAACATGGAAATCGGATGAAAAGAACTTGATTAAAAACAGTTCTTTGTTTTCTATATGATTGGGAACCGCTTCTTGTAGATAATCAAAGAGTTGATAATAAGAGGATAGCATCAGCAGTCTTGTTGTTTTTGAAACTGCCTTAACGTAATTCAAACTGAATACCTCTGTTTCATAAGTCAGAGGATTTATAATTTTCTTTTCATAGAATGAGAACTTATCGCACAAGCTTTGTGCTGTTTTTAAAACACCAAGGGACTCAATACTTTGTGAGAAGAAGTATTCACGATCTTTCAAAAACAACTCTTTGATGAACATATTCAAGTGATCAGCAACATTGACCGACATTGCACGGTCTCCTACAAACCCCTCACATACAATATCAGTCTTAAGAAGCGCGTTTAAAACGCGAAACTCTTTCCATTGATCAGGCTCTTTCACGGCGGAATAGTCCATGAGATATTGAAAATCATCCCCTGTCATATTCTTTGTAACTAGTTCAACAATTCGGCTCTTACCGTTCGCATTTTTTCCGTTAAAAATATTACGAAGAAACTCTACCTCATCCTTTATATCGTCTTTTCTAAACTTTAGAATGAATTGATTAAATAAATCATAGCGAGCATTGATAAAGGCCTTTGAGCTCAGATCTTTTGACAATGCTTTAAAAAAGCTCATGTCTGTTGCATTTAATATTTTCACAAAGTTAGTAATGACCTTATTGGCCCTTTCAAGATCGGCTTTCTTTAAATGAAAAAATTTAAAGAAGTTGCTAATGTCTTCACGTGACACTTGTTCGCCACGGCAAGCTCCGACTTGATCTGCACAATCAAATATTTCGCTAACATGCCCAAAAAAGTTCGAATCGCTTAGAGCTGTGATGACTTTTGCGAATTCATCAAGCCCTCCTTTACTATCCATCTCTTGCACTATATTTATAATTAAATCTCTATTTGTCTTATCATTGAGGAACTTTTGGTTTATAGGTGCTGTGATATAGTTCCACTTCTGCGTATCGACAGTCTCAAGTGCGCTATAAAGATTTGGAAAATTCTTATCCCATGTTGTGCACTTAAAGAGATTTTTGCTGTTGGTAAGTTCAAGTAGATCTTTAGTCAAATCGAGTTTTTGGCACGCTTCTCCACGCTCTAACTCAGCAGTACTATCAATATAATCTGGTTGTAGATCACTTGGTTTTTGCTTAGAACAAGCAAAAACCATCGTTAATAGAATTAAGAAGTACAACCCTATCCGCATTCATTATTCCTTAGCACGG
>JBFHGF010000279.1:0-4737 GCA_041583335.1 Bacteriovoracaceae bacterium | reverse complement strand
TCTGCGCATGCCCATTATTGGCGAGCTCACTACGATGATTAATGTCAGCCGTTTTTGCTCAACTTTGGCCACCCTCATGGGCTCAGGGGTTCCCATCTTAACGGCCCTGCAAATTGTGAAAAATATTGTCGCGAATGTCCATATGGCCAAGGCCGTCGATGAAGCCCGTGTCTTAATTAAAGAAGGGGGATCTATGGCGGCCCCCTTGAAAGCATCCGGATACTATCCTACTATGGTTACTCACATGATTACTCTAGGGGAGAAATCCGGTGAGCTCGAGCCCATGTTAAAAATTGTGTCAGATAATTATGAAGACCAAGTCAATAATAAGCTCAATGGCCTTACTTCTGTCCTAGAACCTATTATGATGGTGGGAATGGGTTTAGCGGTAGGCTTTATTGTCTTTTCCGTAGTCATTCCTATGATGGAGCTTAACTCAATTAATCGTTAATATATTTGGGAGAAAATCGCATGAATCAAACGCTTAAAGCTACAATGAAGTCTTTTGAACAATTTGCAAAAGCACTTAAATCACCAAAGAAACTATCTAAGAAACAACTGACCAACCAATCAGGTTTCTCACTAATCGAAATTCTCGTTGCCCTTACCCTACTTGGTATTGCGGGTACCTTCGTTGCCGGTAAAATCTTCGAACAGCTTGAAGAAGGTAAAATGAAGGCCGCCGATATTCAAATCAACACCATCAAGGGAACACTTAAAGAGTTTAGAAGAAAGTGTGGATTCTACCCTTCAACCGAAGATGGACTCAACGCCCTTGTGGAAGCTCCTTCAAGCAGAGAGTGTCGTAACTATCCACCGGAAGGGTTTCTTGAAGATGGATTTGTCCCTCTTGATCCTTGGGAATATGACTACTCTTACACTTCAGATGGTTCTACTTTTGAAATCGTCTCAGGTGGACCAGATAACGAGATTGGAACTGACGATGATATCAGCTCCAAGCGCAAGCCTAAGCAGGCAAAAGGTAATTAATCACCCAACTTGAAAAATACAAGCTTTAAAGAAAAATTCAAATCTTTAGATCGCAACATTGGCCACGATGGATTCACTTTAATTGAAATTCTCGTGGCCCTTTTTCTTGTGGCCCTCCTCATTACCAGTTTCACTATGTCGGGCAGCATGTTTGACCCCCACCGCAAATTAGAAGAGGCCATGGATAATATTGAAAGGGCCGTTCGCTTTTCTCAAGATGAGTCCGTACTCAAAAATGGAATTGTTCGCATCGTCATCAAGGCCAATGCTGATCCCAACTCCTTTACGGTTGAATACACCACAGATACCGACTTTGTTCTTCCCGCCAAACTCTTTGATGAGCAAGCCTCTCTTGACGGCTACAGCGATGAGGAAATCGAGGCCAAGAAGAAGAAAGTCGAAGGGCAATTTAATAAAGTAAGAGAGTTTCAAGAAGAGCCCATTGAGTTTAATGACCAAATCCGTATTATTGGTGTAGGAACCACTCTTCTCAATAATCTACAAGTCTATTCAGAATCCAGTATCTTCTTCTACCCTTCTGGAGAAAAAGATGGCGCCATCGTTATTTTGGCCAACGCTGAAGAAATCGCCACCCTATCTATTGAACCTTTTACCCTCGATTTTAAACGAAAGTTTTATAGAATAGAGGGAGATAATATTGATGATGAATTCTTTTCAAGAAAGGCAGAAGAACTCTATAAGGATTGGCTAAGTTGGACAAAATAAGAAAGCTCTTATTCAATTCAAGTGCGATGACTCTTATTGAAGTCTTGATTGCTCTCGCTATTTTCAGCACTTTTATCGTGGCCTTTATGTCGGGACAAGGCAGTAATATCACCTCTTCTATCCGCTTCAAAGAAGAGCTGCGCTTGCGCGATATTGCCGAGCTGATCCTCAATGAGCAAATGATTCAGCCGCCTGAAGTCAAAGTTACGGCCGGTGATGTAAAAATTGATCCCGTCAGTTCTCGTAAGTTTAAAACCTTTGAAGACGATGAGCAGTACGAATACGCAATTAATACCTATAAGATTGCCATCCCCGACTTCGATAAAATTATCGCCGCGGAACCAGAGGAGCAATCGCAACAAGATAAGCAAGACCAAAGTACTCAAAAACTTATCTATAATAAGTTCAAAGAAAATATGGAAAAACTGGTTTATCAAATCATCATTACCGTTCGCCATAAATCAAGCGGACAAGTCTATGATTTGAGCACATGGTTCTATCAAGAAGGAGAAGTTCAGCTTGGTATCTAATCAAAAAGGTTTCTCCCTACTTGAAATTATTATCGCCTTAACCATCATGGGTTTTCTCTCCATCAGTTTATTTACCATCACCAATGACAATATCGATACTAAAGAAGAGGTGGTCAAAGAAGATCGAGAATTTCTTCAGGTCTATACCGCGATGTATAGACTGGATAAGGACTTCTCTGAAATCTACTCCCCCCTCTATTACTCATCATTAGAAATAACAGGAAAGAATAGCAATAGTAATGATCCCTATGGCTCTAACACCAGCTATGATCAACAAGAGAGCACGGCCAAGTATAAATTTGTCACGACCGAAAACTTTCCTGTGGCCACCGTCAAAAATATACCTGTTCCAGCTGTCACTCAAGAAGATAAAACTTCGCTGCGCTTTATGACGGCCTCTAATAAACGCTTCTTTGAAGATCAAAAACAAAGCCGCCATGCCTGGGTTGAATACTACTTGGCCCCCGATGATCGCGAAGAGCTGGCGACCGCAGATTTTCAACTTATGCGCCGTGAAGTGAAGACCAATATTTATGACCCTAACCTCGATTTTGAGAAAGTTCCTGGCCACGTGCTTTTGCGTGGAATTAAAGAATTTAAACTTGAATTCTATAGTCGCGACCAAGAAAAGTGGGTTGATAATTTACGCTATATCACTACGAATGAGAAATACACCCCTCGCTCCATGCGTGTCACTATGACGTGGATAGATAGCAATAAAATCGAAAATACTCAAATACGAATATTCAGACCCTACTGGCCTTACTTTGATGTGGTCAAAGATGAAACCGAGAGGCAAACCAATACCAACCCCAATTCCTCTAAAAGCAATAACCAAGGAGGAAATTAATGGTGTTTAAGGGTTCTCAATTTTTCAAAAAAATGCTCAAGAGTCAGAACTCTGGAATGGCCTTACTGATGGTCATCTCTTCCATTGCTCTGCTAACCTATCTTCTGGCCGACTTTACTTTTGAAACAAAGATTAATCAGATCAAGGCCTATAATGCTCAAGATAGAATTCAAGCGCGTCTCACGGCCGAAGCGGGAATCCATTTCTCACTGGGTAAACTTCGCATCTACCAAGAGGCCCGCAATAAAATTGAACAAAATGAAAATCTTAAAAATACCATCAAGCCCAGTGTTCTTGATAAGGTGCTCTCTCAACCCTTTATTTTTCCCATTCCAGTGCCCGAGGACATGAGCATTATCCAAAAGAATGCCATTAAAACATTCAGTGACGGAACGGCCATTAAGGGTGAACTCAATGTCACCATGAATAAAGTGAGTGGTTTTCTCAACCCCAATAACTTGAGAATCGTCCCCGCCAAACCTACTACAAACTCCAATCAGCAAAATACTAATAATAACAATAATGACTACGATGATGATTCCAATAATCAACAAACTAAAACGCCATTAGAAATTACAGAAGATAGAATCCTTAAAATGCTTCAAGATGTTTTTGAGAAGCAAAGAGAAAATAGTGACTTCTTTAACCTCAACTACTCCAACCTCGATCCCGAAATTTTGGTCAAAGAACTTAAGTACTACGTCAATAATAAGGGTGCTGTGGATGATCCCATGTTTCCCGAAATTGAACAGAAGTACACCCAGGCCGAGGTAGTGGCCAAACATGCCCCTATGACCAGTATTGATGAATTCTACCTCCTTGCAGGATGGCCCGAATATATCGTCAACTTGGTTATCGATCGCTTCACCGTCCATGAAGTGGGCTATATTGCCCTTAATGAAATCAATGAAAATACCCTAAGGCTTATTTTCCCCAATGTGACGGAATTACAAAGTGAAGAGTTCTTTAAATATCGTGACGGGGATAGCGAACTCCAGGAAGAGGCCAAACCCTTTCAATCCGTCGAAGATTTTAAATCCCTTGTGGTCAATACTCTAGGGATTGTCTCTGCTTCCAAGTTCGATGAGCGCCAAAAGGAATTTCAAGCAGCGAACCTCAATTTTGGTGTTGCGGGAAAACTCTATAAAGTAGAAAGTATCGGAACCTACAACACGGCCACGGTAAAAATAACGGCGTATATTGATCTCCCCGTGAAACCGCAACCCGAACCAAAGACAACCACGGCCAATGGAAATAATCAAAATCCCAACCCCAATGGCAATAATTCAACCAATCCCGACAACAACCAAGGCCAAAATCGAGGGAATCAGTCAACTAAGAAAGAAGATACCAAGACCAAGACTGAATTCATGACCCCAAGGATTATTGAAATCAGAGTAGATTAGTAGGACAAATATTTTTTTGCTCATTCTTTACCTATGGCCCACCCTTACCACGAAAAATCTATACAACGTAACCATGCTTTCTGGTACACTTTAAGGGACTATGAAATACTTAGCACTCGATATCGGAACCTATTCAATTAAATCCTTTCTTATCAAAATGGAGAGGAAAACCTATAGCATTCTAGAGGCCACGGAATATGTGCTGACAGACTATATGGAAAAGAAAGAGGACGAT
>JBFHGF010000278.1:0-4746 GCA_041583335.1 Bacteriovoracaceae bacterium | reverse complement strand
GTTTTCAACAAAATTCGGTCCCATTTTTACACAAATTCTTTTGGCCGATGAAATAAATCGATCTCCGGCGAAAGTACAAGCAGCACTTCTTGAGGCCATGGCCGAAAAGCAAGTAACCATTGGTGATAATACCCATAAGCTATCGTCGCCATTTGTTGTACTGGCAACTCAAAACCCAATAGAACAAGAGGGAACGTATCCATTGCCTGAAGCTCAAATGGATCGATTTATGATGAAAATTCATGTCGATTATCCTGACTTTGAATCAGAGAAGTCAATTTTGGATCTGGGAAAGAACTTCTTGGATGAAATTCAAGCAACCTTATCAACAGATGACCTGCTTTCAATTCAAGAACAAACAGAAGCAGTCTATGTTGATGAGAAAATGAAAGATCTTATTGTTAAAATCGTTCATGCGACGCGACCAAGCTCGGAATTCTTTTTAAAGGAGAATGAAGGTGTCATTCTGGCCGGAGCTTCTCCTAGAGCTTGTCAGTGGTTATATAAGATTTCTAAGTTTACGGCCTTCATAGACGGAAGTGATTACGTTGGACCAAATCATTTATTAAAAGTGATTCCTGATGTACTAGGGCACAGGTTGATTCTTTCTTATGAGGCCATGCTTGATAAGCTCGATGCCCGTGATATTGCGTTGAAGGTTGCACAGAAAATCATATGAATATAATTGAAGTTCGTAAGATTGTTGGAGAAATCAAGACACAGTTATTCAAGAAGAGTAATAGCTTTAGTATTGGTATGCTCAAAAGCCACTTCAGAGGAAGTGGTCTTCAATTTAAAGAACATCGTCAATATACGCATGGAGATGATGTTCGTTTCATCGATTGGAAAATTTTGGCCAAGACTGGTGAACCTTTTATAAAAACATTTGAAGAAGAAAGAAATGTACAGATAGCCGTAGTCATCGATGCAGGGCCCTCTATGCTTTACGGCTGGGATG
Source organism: Bacteriovoracaceae bacterium (assembly GCA_041583335.1). Taxonomy (GTDB): domain Bacteria; phylum Bdellovibrionota; class Bacteriovoracia; order Bacteriovoracales; family Bacteriovoracaceae. The sequence goes on along the minus strand of JBFHGF010000278.1, from coordinate 3,788 downwards.
GTGTTTCTAAATTGCAAGCGGCCCTCGAGATAACCTGTATGCTCTACTTATTAGCAGCTGAAACAAATGATAGCATTCATACGATTATAATAAGTGATCAAATTATCGATATTCCACGAAATAGTGGTGAGAAAGGGATCATTAGCCTTATCTCCACTTTAACGAAGCACAATATAATCAATGATAACGGTGATCTAATATTAACAATGAAAGAGACATACTCGTCTGCAGCAGATAGAGAACTTATGTTGAAAAAACATTTGGCCCGAAATAGAGAGATCGTAGTTCTGAGTGATTGGCAGTATTTATTGGACCAGGTAAATATCAAAAACTTTGTCGTAGATAAAAGGACACATTGTTTTAGATTACTAGCACCTTTAGATAAGGCCGAAAATGTGCCTGTTTCATTTAAGGTGGCGGGAGAACCTGGAGGTAAGCAAGGTTTTTTTCGTTTTAAATCGAAGAGTAAGAAAGAGCATCTTCCCATGGATAGAGTTGTCGATCTCGATATTGATAAACGGTACTTGGATCAGTTTGTTAGAGAGATGGTTTAATGAAGAAATGTATTATTACATTAATTATATTCATAATAAATTTATCTTTGTATGCACTTGAAACAAAGGGACAACTAGAAATTGATAGTTCAAGAACTAACGGGGCAATTGTTGGAGAAACCTATTCAGCAACTCTGACACTTGTGCCATTTAATGAAGATTTATTAAACGCTACAGATCTCGAAAATAAAATATTTCTCGATTATTTCTATGTTTCGAGAGTACTAAGTATCAAACCATCAGATAACAACGCTGATGCTTTGATGGTTTATTTAGATCTGGTTCTGGTAAAAAAATTTGAAAATCAATCCTTCAAAATTTGGCCGCTACATTCAAGAAATATACCAGTGAGCTTTTCAATTAATGATATTAAAAAGACAGATCTCATTATAAAAAATTTTATTACCTTCGATACAGACCTAAGTATTATTCCCAAGTTCGATTGGAAGGCAATAGGGCTCACAATCGTTATCGTTTTGTTGGGAATAATGATTTACTTTTGGCTTCGAAAACGAGGAGTATCTCGTTCCGCTAATAAAATAGATATTGCGAGAGAATTGAGTATTTCTCAAAAACATTCTGATTTTGAGTGGCTTTACCGCAATAGAAAAATAATTGCCAAATGCATGGAAGGAAAACCTCAGGCTTGTGTTCAGTTTGATGAATTGGTCAACCTTGTTGAAGCTTATCAGTTCCAACCTCAATGGAGAGAAATGGATATTGGTGAGCTCATTGCAAAAAAAAATAAAACATTGGAGTTATATAAGAATGGAGTTTAAGCATCCAGCTTATTTCGTATTAGCGGCAATTTTTTTTGTGGCCTATTTCCTGAAGAGTTTCCAGTTTGGAAAGAAGGCAGAGTTTTTTATTCCCAAAAAATATTGGGATAAGAAATTGATTCCTCTTAGATATATCATCATTCTAATGGGTCTTACGGGAGCAGCGTTAATAGGATTCTCATTAAGTCAGCCCAGAATTCCAATGGGATTTAGCAAAAACAAAGTGAAAGTTAATGATGTTTTTATTGTAGTCGATGTATCAAGATCAATGCTTGCGGAGGACTTTGAACCCAATCGGCTTGAGGCAGCTAAGAATAGAATTAGAGACTTTGTGAAACTAAGACCAACCGATAGGATTGGTATCATAATGTTTAGCGAAAAAGTATTTACATTATTACCTTTATCAACTGACCTAAAATTAATTGACCAAGTTATAAGCGAAATTAATGTAGGTTTTCTAGGAATGGGGACAAATATAGGAGATGCTTTGGGATTGGCCGTCGGGAGGTCAACACAATCTCTTGCGGATAGTAAGGTAATTATCTTACTCACTGATGGTGTATCTAATGTAGGAAATATGACACCACTACAGGCCGCTGAGGAAGCTAAGAAACAAGGCGTTAAAGTATATACGATTGGCATTGGTAAAGAGGCCGATGATGCAAAATTACAGATAAGAAAAGGGAGTGGACGTTATCAAAGGATTCCGGGGGGTAGTGTAGACCTCGAGACCCTCGATAAAATTGCAGAAATAACAAAGGGAAAATCATTCTATGCAAGTAATGAAAATGCCCTACAAGATGTCATGGATGAAATTCAGAAATTAGAAAAAACGGAAATTGAAACAAGTGCAAAGGTTATTTATAAAGAACTGTATTGGGAATATTTAATGTGGGGGCTAATCCTCTTTATTTGTTCTGAATTGATAACATTATTTTGGTTTAAGGAGGTTGTGTGAGTCCTTCTAAGTCAGAATTGCTAATGCCTGTTGTTGTGTTCCTCGTGATCTTTATTTTCGGGTACCTTAAAAATAGAAAATCAATAGAAGACTTTATCAATCTCACTTGGTTTAAGAGAAAAACATCTCTATATAAATTGAGAAAGATTATATACCTCATGGGTATAGCGTTTTTAGTTGTTTCATTATTAGATTTCCGTGGCCCAGAAGAAAAAATTGAAAGTGATATTCCTGATCAAAAAACCATCATTATCATAGATAGTTCTGCATCAATGCTTGCTGAAGATGTGCGACCAAACAGATTTCAAAAGTCATTAATTATGGCCAGACACTTTGTAAAAAAGGCCTTTGGGCATAAAATTGCAGTCGTTCTATTCTCAGACCAACAAAAGAGACTTGTCCCTTTTACGGATGATTTGGACCTTTTAGATGCTAGAATAGCTGGTTTGGAGTCTATTGATCTCTATGACGGCGGATCAAATATTTCACAGGCAATCAAAGAGTCAATGGGATATTTTAAAACATCGTCATCAAGCGATGGGAAACTGACTGGGAATATTCTAGTCTTTACTGACTCAGAAGGACATGACGAAGATTTCTCTTTTTCTTTGCCGAAGACAGTTACACTCGGTGTTGTTGGGGTTGGTACATTGCAAGGTGCCCGTATTCCACATAGAGATCGAAATGGAATTTTTCGGGGATACAAAAAATTTAACAATAAAGAGGTTATTACCAAGCTAAATGAAGATTGGTTAAAAAGTTTATCATCTAAGGTAACTAACTATAAGTACTGGGTTGCTAATTCGTATACGATTCCAACTGAAAGTATAATTTCTTTTTTTAACTCAAGCTTTCAAAAGAGAATGAGTAAGGGGTTAACAACGGTAAGACCTGTTGAAGTAGAGTATGTGTTAATTCCAGGAATGGTCTTGCTCATTATATCATTCCTTCTGTACCCAGCGAGAAGCTTTAAATTCTTGGTGATTGTAGGCCTTGGGTTTGCACTTAAGTTAAATCCATCGACAATGGCGCAATCTACTTCGAATGAACAAAATAAAGAATTGAGTGAGGAAGAGCTTGAACAGCAGAAGAAAGAATATGAGCAACTTGATCAATTAATGACTAAGCATAAAAAAGGTCTTCTTAAATTTGATGAAAAAATGAAGATGGCAGAGCTGCTGACCAAACATGAGTCTTATGAAATGGCGAACACAATATACTTTGAGTCGCTTAAAGAGCTAACAAATAAAGACAAGAATAATTTTGCTGTTAATATGATTAAAAACAAGCAAGCTGACCAGGCCATTAAAATTCTTTCGGATTTACAGCTTGAAATGAATAAAGAAACACTAGCTGATGAGGATTTTCAAAAATCTATACGACAAAATATGCTTCTCGCCTTAGCTGAAAATAAAAAACAACAACAAGAAAAGAAAGATCAAGAAGAGAAAGAGAAAAAAGAAAAAGATCAAAAGCAAAATCAGCAGAACAAAGAGG
>JBFHGF010000277.1:0-4767 GCA_041583335.1 Bacteriovoracaceae bacterium | reverse complement strand
GATGGCCCAGCGGGTAATGATCGCTACGGTTATGGCCACCCAACCAAAACTACTTATAGCGGATGAACCAACTACTGCCCTCGATGTGACCATCCAAAATCAAGTTCTCAAACTCGTAAAAGACATTGCCCATGAGAGAAAGATGGCCGTTATCTTTGTCACTCATGACCTTTCCGTTGTCTCTCATATGGCCGATAGAATCCACGTGATGTACGCCGGTGAGGTAGTTGAGGCCGGAGCGACTCATGAGATTATCCATCACCCGAGACATCCCTATACCCAGGCATTGATACATTCTTTGCCCGGAGAAAATGCCAACAAGTCCACTCAAGAGCTCACTACGATAGAGGGAACAGTTCCTCATTTTTCTCAACGGCCAACGGGCTGCCAATTTGCCCCACGCTGTCCATGGCGAGTAGAGAAGTGTACCTATGAGCATCCTCCCTACCCAAGTCTAGACGTGAAGTGCGTTCTCCCCACGGAGTCCTTATCATGAGTATTCTCAAAATAGAGAACCTCCTCAAAACCTTTCCTGCAAGCAATGGTGCAAATATACGCGCCCTCAATGGTATCAATCTAGAACTTAAAGCTGGAGAAACTTTAGGACTGGTGGGAGAGAGTGGTTCAGGAAAGTCCACCCTGGCCAAAATTCTCATGCAGTTGGAATCCCCCTCTCATGGAAGCCTCTTACTAGAACAAAAACCATTTGATCACTATAGTAAAAAAGACTTCTACTCTCATATACAGATGGTCTTTCAAGACCCCTTCAGCTCTCTCAACCCCAGGAAAAATATTTTCTCTCTCATCACTGAACCTCTGCGCATTCAAGGAGGACACTCGGTAGATGAACTCAAAGATATTGCACTTAAAAATTTAAAACTTGTGGGCCTTGAACAGTCTTACCTTAAGGCCTATCCCCACACTCTATCTGGAGGCCAGCGCCAAAGAATCGGTATCGCCCGCGCCCTTACTTTAAATCCCAAAGTCCTCATTCTAGATGAACCTATCTCTGCACTAGATGTCTCCATTCAGGCTTCCATACTCAACCTACTCAATAAGTTACAAAAAGAATTGGGCCTAACCTATCTCTTTATTGGTCATGACCTTAATGTCATCCGCTATTTAAGTGATCGAGTCGCCGTGATGTATCTTGGAGAAATTGTAGAGTGTGCAAAGACAGAGGAACTCTTTGAAAGTCCTCTGCACCCCTACACCCAGGCGCTTATGAATTCATCTCTCAATTTAAAAGAGGATAAGCAGATCAGTAACTTCTATACTTTAACAGGAGAAATCCCATCTCCGCTAGCTCCACCTTCCGGCTGCCCTTTTCATAACCGCTGCCCCAAGGCCACCGAGCTATGTTCCACAAAAGTGCCCCCCACCCTCAATTTAAGTGAAGAGCACTTTTCAAGCTGCTACATTCCTTAGTAGCAGTGTTTATAATCTTCAAAGTTATAATCAGCAGGCCATGTTGTATTGTCGAAGAGGTCAAAATCCACTTTATTACAGTCGATTAGACCTTCATCGCCACCGTCATATAGCTCATTACCTGAGTCACTATCCTCTCCAGATCCGTCTCCAGCGTCACTATCGGAACCATCTCCGGATCCATTGTCACTGCCATCAGAACCATCTGAACCATCAGAGCCAGATGAGCTATCACCGTCACCGTCATCTTCCCCATTATCATCACTGACAACAGAAGAAACACCACCCCACTTAAGAACGGGCTTCAATGAACAACCTCCATTACCTTTGAGGACAAGAGATTTCATAGCATTGAAATCAATCTCAAGAATATAAGACATTCCTGCTTGAATAGAGAACTCTGGGTTTACCACCTTGAGCCCTGTTTGTTGTTGAGAAGGTGTCTGTAATTCACAAGTGTCTCCGTTTGCATAGACAATAGAGTTACCGGCATCTTCTAGGACGAGCCTCACTTGCGTGACTTTTGTTTCACTGGCCAAAGAGGCACTTGCAACTTCCATGGTAATCTCATCTGATAATGAAAGGAGATCAACCACGCCAATGCCACTGCCCACTCGAATCTCACCTTGGCCAACGCCTGGACCACTCACCTTCAGAAGCACTTCTTTGATATTCACTTTTACCTGACGAACATCACCAAGGCTTCCTTTATCAGAAGAGTCCCCAAGGGACACACTTACATTATTTCCAGCACCATAAAGGGAGTGAAACGAACTCATCAAAAAGATCATCAGTCCCGTTTTCCATGTTTTCATTATTCATCTCCTCTTTATAATCGCTACTCAATACTCATAAGCTTAACTTTATTAATAACAGTGTTCGTAATCTTCAAAAACAAAATCTTCTGGCCATGTGCTCATATCATAGAGGTCAAAGTCCACGGCACTACAATCAGCAAGCTCATCAGATGGATCAGAGCTGTCATCTGAACTATCATCTACAGAATCCTCACCAGACTCATCTTCGTAAGAAGAACCATCATCTCCATTATCAACGATGACTTCCTGATCATCCTCTACATCTCCCCCTTCAGGAATATAGGCGATACCGCCCCAACGAAGAACAGGTTTTAATAAACAACCCCCATTTCCTTGGTGAACAATTGACTTCTTGGCATCAAAGTCCACAACTAAAGAGTAGGACTTCCCCTCTTCTATAGTGAACTCAGGGTTAACAATCTTTAGACCTGTATTTTGCTGAGATGGTGTTTGCAATTCACAGGTATCCCCATTGATGTACTCAATGCTATTTCCAAAATCTTCAAGAACCAATCGAACTTGATTCACTTTAAGTCCAACCGGTAAATTTAAATCGGCCATTCCCATCATTAATCCATCTTGCAAAGTAAGGAGGTCCACAATTCCTACTTGCTGTGCAATTTTAACTTCGGCCCTCTTGTTTCCACTTCCACCGACTTTAAGAAGAACTTCTTTTATATTCACATATACCTTACTTAATTCTTCATTTGGTGCATCGGTAAGAGAGACAAAGAAGTTATTTCCCGACTCTGAATACTTGGATAAAATAATTCCACTTGCCCCAGAGCTATCTTGCTCAATAGGATTATCAATATTCTCTACTTGGCATGAGCCTAAAACCATAATTCCTAGCCCTAAAATCCATGATTTCGTCTTCATAAACACTCCCCATGTGTATTGATGGCGTCAGGATAGCAAATCCACCAACAATCCCATAAGAAAGGTCAAAACGTACTAAATCTGGGCACTTATATTCATTCATAAATAAAAAATTCTACTGATTTTTTGCCAAAAAGAGTTGCTATCAAGCTGCTAACTTCGTTGAAACAGATCGGGTTGGCAAAGTGACTCTAAATGTTGTGTGGGAAACCCCTCTTAAGAGTTCAATATCTCCACCGTGATCTTTGAGAATGCTCTTACAGATCGAAAGCCCTATTCCTGTGCCCTTACCGATTTCTTTCGTCGTAAAAAAGGGGTCCATCAGCTTATCAGCAACAGAACTTGGAATCTCCGGCCCAGAATCCATTACATCAATTTCCACTATATCTTCACACTCTCTAATGATGACTTTGATCCATTTGCTTTTCTCATCTTTAATGGCATCAAAGGAGTTATTAAAGAGATTAAGGATTACTTGGCCTATTTGGTTGCGCTGCCCATAGAGTCCAACATCAGGATTTCCTTCGACTTCAACTTTCAAATTGGCAAATTTAAAGCGCTCTTGTGACAAATTAAGAACATCATTAAGAGCATCACTGAGCTCAAAGTTCTGCCAAGTTTTAGATTCAGATTTATAAGTCAGATTCTTCATGCTTTTAATAATCGCTGAGATGCGCTCAACTGTTTCAGTAATCATATCGGCCTTGCCAATTGCTCGCTCAATCATTGGCTCTTTACGCTTTAGCATTTTCGTTAAAGATACGGCCGAACCTGAAATGATCATTAATGGATTATTAATTTCATGAGCGATGCTTCCCGACATCTCTTGAATCTCTTGAATCTCTTGAACTCTTGCAAGGTGAATACGATTTTGTCGCTCTTCATCTGATTTCTGGTGAAGCTCTTTAATTTTAAAGAAGACAAAAGTGAAGAATCCCACAAAGAAGAAAATGAGAGAAAAGGAAATAATATTAAGCATCCGAATCATATGATGAACATGATCCGTAAAGCCCACCTTAATTTTATACTGCTTTTTAATGATGGCCTGTTCAATCCACTTAATCGCATTTACTGCAGGAGCATCATTTAATTTGATCATTTGGTCAACTTCAGCAATATCACGACTCGTGTACTTCCCTTTTAAATTCTGTAAGTTGCTATAGTATTTCTCCATGGTCTTTCTGATTACAGCAATATTTTGCAAATATTCTTTAGACCCACGATTTATCTCTTTAATCTCAATGAGATTCACTTCCATTTTCCTATAATTTTCAATGGCCGCCTCATAGTACTTAGGAGAGCCTCTTACGAGATAATTCTTATAATTATGAATAAAGGCACCATAACCAAACTCGAGAGTGAAATCTTGAATCATCCTCGCTTCAGCTACGGCACGAGCATTTTCCTCTTCAAAGGACTTCGTCTTATTCAAATCACTGGCAAAGTAGAGATAGGAAAACACTGAAATACTGACGTATAACACCATCGTGAAAATATAGAGACAATTATAATTTCTCTTTATTTGCGGCGAGCTCATAAATCCCCTAGTTACCCGAAACTTATCGGAAAGGGAGACTCAAACTAAAGTGCTTTATAACAAATTTGTCGTGAGGAATAGTTAATAAACGCCTGAAATCAGGAG
>JBFHGF010000276.1:0-4775 GCA_041583335.1 Bacteriovoracaceae bacterium | reverse complement strand
TAAAACTAGGCCAAGAAAGGGCCAGACCAAAGAAAAAAGTAGTGAGGACAAAGTAGTTCATTTTTAATTCCTAAAATTAGGAATATTATACCCTTACTGTAGAGCTGAGTTCAAGTGGGCCGCTAAAGACGCTTACCTTGAGACTAAAAAAACAGTGGGTATCCTAGATGCTAGACCGGACTACTTAGCTCAATATTTCCAATGGAACGAGGCTGATCATTACGACTTTCCATGTGGAAACGAATATTGGCCTGAGGATTGAAAGTATATCCATCCTTACCACGGATAATATACTTTCTCTTATCACCACGATCATTCTTAGGTTCAATAAGTTTACGAAGACGACTTACAGAAGTGTAAATAAGTTTGTCGTGAATGAGAGGATTGTATTCATCCTTCCAGATTTGCTGGGCCAGCTCTTCTTTATCATAGTAAGAACCTGGATTACGAGCGAGAAGAAAGAGAATTTCAAGTAGAACAAAACGATGTTTAAAGTCGATAGTTCCAAGAGTTCTCTCTTTTACTTTTCTGTTGGTACGATCGAGATAGAGATCTACTGAATTGTCATTGACGTCTGCAATCTCATTTTCAATCAACTCACTTAATCTTCTAAATGTTGCATCGTCAGTTGATTCACCAGCTAGCATAAAGAAGTTAAGGGCCCTTTCATAATTTCCAGAACGCTTGAAGACGATCCCTTTTCCAAGAAGAACATATCCATAGAGGTTCCAACACTTCTTGTCTTGTAGGGCCTTATTGGCCAACGTAAAGTGTTCAAGGGCCTTGTCATACATTTCTAATTCAGTAAAAACTTTTGCTGAATGAAGAAACATCGCCCCTGAGAGGTAGTATTTTTTGATTATTTTTAAAAGTTGATTTAATTGATTTAAATAATCAAGAGACTTCTCAAAAGATTTTAAATTGTAACTATTTTGGGCCAAGGCCAAAAGAGTTTTAGCAAGAAGCTCAGGCTCATTCTCTTCCTTAGATTTCTTATAAGCAAACTCGTAGTTTTGACGAGCACCTTCAAAATCACCTTTATAAGTATTGATCAATCCCACATAGTAGAAGTACTCAGCATTAAGGCTTCCCAATATTTGTGAAGCTTGTTCAACGATGAGTTCGGCTTCTTTAATATAGGTATTGGCCTTATCGTCTTCTAACTTTTCAGAAGCAATGCGGATGAGAAAACCAAGAATTTTGAGGATGGAGAAAGTATCTTGAGGTCTTTCTGTACATTGGTAAGCTTTTACAAAGTTCTTTTCCGCTTGCACCAGATCAGACTTGTCGTAAAAAAGTTTTCCTAATTGATAGAAAGAACGACCAATGTCTTTTTTATTAAGCTTATTCTCAGGAACTTCAAGATCATCATTGGTAAGATAACCAAGTGACGCCCAATCGAGTTCTTCTGACTGTGCTGCTGATGGGTTTACTATTTCATTCATCACAAACATCCTTTGCCTTAATAAAAAATGATCAATCTCTGCTCTAATAAAAATCATTTCGAGCGTTGATAAATCTTTTATTTTACCTATCAGAAATTGAGAATGGCAAATATCTGATTTCAGGTAAGACCATAGTGTCATACCATGTCAAAAGTGAATTGGTCAAAGAAACATCAAGAATGTGTAAAAAATAGGCACAAATTCATGCTTAGAACGTTGATTTCACGTAAAAGAATTGATACTGTTACGTGCCGATTTTCACCAAATTTCGATTACTTGGAGCCCTTAGATGGCAAATTATGATTTAGATACAATAAGACACTCTTCCGCCCACCTTATGGCACAGGCCATCAACCGCCTTTGGCCAGAGGCCAATGTTCAATTTGGAGTTGGACCAGTAATTGATACCGGTTTCTACTACGATGTTGAAATGGAGCATCGTCTAACGGAAGAAGATCTTAAAAGTATTGAAGCCGAGATGAAGAAAATCATCAAAGAAAAGCTTCCTATTGAAAGAAAGGTTATGAAAAGAGATGAGGCCGTCGACTTCTTCGCCAATAAGGGACAGAGCTTAAAAGTAGAGCTGATCTCCGCTATTGCTGCTGATGAAGAAATCAGTTGCTACCAACAAGGTGAATTCATCGACCTCTGTCGTGGGCCCCACGTTGAAAATACCCGCGAAATTCCTCCCTCTTTCAAGCTCCTTCATGTTGCCGGTGCTTATTGGCGTGGGGATGAGACACGGCAAATGCTCCAAAGGGTTTACGCCGCTTCTTTCAAGGACAAAGGCGAACTTAAGGAATACCTTCACAATTTAGAAGAAGCTAAGAAGCGTGATCACAGAAAGCTAGGAAAAGAACTTGAACTCTTCCACTTTGAAGATGTTGCCCCAGGCTCCCCCTTCTTTATGCCTAAAGGAACCATTATCTACAATGAACTCGTCGACTTTATGAGAAGAGTTTATAAGAAATTTGACTACGATGAAGTTATTACTCCACAAATTCTTGATTCTGAGCTGTGGCATACCTCTGGTCACTACGACCATTACAAAGAGAATATGTACTTCTCAAAAATTGATGAGCGTGAATATGCAGTAAAACCCATGAACTGCCCATGCCATATGCTCATGTTCAAACATTATAAGTACAGTTATCGTGACCTTCCCATGCGCTATGCCGACTTTGGACGTCTGCACCGCTATGAAAAGGCCGGAGCTGTTTCAGGTCTAACTCGTGTAAGAACCTTCTGCCAAGATGATGCTCACATTTTCCTTGAGCTCGACGATATTCAAGCAGAAATCCAAAAACTCATGGAAATGTTCTTTGTGTGTTATGCCCACTTTGGATTTAAAAATATCAAAGTCAACCTTTCGACCCGACCAGAAAAGAAGGCCGGAGATGACGCTACTTGGGACAAGGCCGAATCGGCCCTTACTCAGGCCCTTAAGGCCAGCGGTCACGAATTCTTCATCAAAGAGGGAGATGGAGCTTTCTACGGACCTAAAATTGATGTGGAAATAGCCGATGCACTTAACCGCTACCACCAACTGGGAACCATTCAATTGGACTTCCAACTCCCGGAACGTTTTGGTCTCAAGTATGTGAATAGAGAAGGAAATGAGTCACAGCCTGTCGTAATCCACCGCGCTCTACTTGGTAGTTTAGAGCGTTTTATAGGGGTATATATTGAGCACGTGGCCGGAGCTTTTCCATTTTGGTTGGCCCCTGAGCAAGTGGTCATTGTTCCAGTCAAAAATGATAACCACCTTGAATTTGCCACCAAACTTTACTCCGAACTCAAAGATATGGGAGTTCGCGTAAGGCTCGATGATCGTAACGAATCCATGGGATACAAAACACGTCAAACTCAAAAGGCAAAAATACCTTTCATGATTGTCATTGGTGATAAAGAGATTGAGGCCAATTCTGTATCTATCCGCTCTTATGGAGCAAAATTTAGCACCTCTATCAGTATTGAAAAAATGAAAGAGAACTTTGCTGAACTTCTCAAAGAGAAAGATCCACCAGAGCTCAGATAATCATATGATTACGTGAGAAGTGAAAATAAAAAATAAAGTGTAAAAAATAAAAAGAGGACACCGAAGGGGTGTCCTTTTTTTTACCTATTCTAACATCCCTTAGACAAACGATGCGTCATAATCAGGGTCAAATTTACCCCAAACAAAATTAGCCCTTTTCCCTAAGAATCGTTAAAATATATCTTAATTTTAAACGATTAAGGATAATAACAAATGACCCCAAAAAATGTTTTATTGATATGTGGTGGTGGTGGAACAGAACATGAGATTTCACTGGTATCCGCGAAATATATACTCGGGAAACTGGAAGAAATATCAGAGATAACTCCTCACTACCTTTGCATTGAAAAAGATGGCAGAAGAACCAATCTTGCTGGTGAAGACTGTGAATTGCGAAAGGCCGGAGAGATCTTCAATCGCGTGACCCAAGAGACAACTCTTCTCGACTATGCCATTCCTTGCATCCACGGGCCTCCGGGTGAAAATGGTCAAATTCAATCGGTCTTCGAAATGATGGGCCTTCCCTATTTGGGTGCCTCTTCAGAAGCAAGTATTAATTGCTTCAATAAAGTTACCAATAAACTGTGGCTCTCTGCTTTGAATATCCCCAACACCCCTTATCTATTTAGCTACGAAGATAGTGAGGAAGAAGTTCAGCGCATAGAAACATTCTTCCATGACAATGGAGAAGATCTCTTTATGAAGGCCTCTAATCAAGGCTCAAGTGTTGGCTGCTTTCACATCACCAAAAAAGAAGAAATTGCACCGGCCCTTAAAGAGGCACTCACCCTATCTCCCTATGTCTTGATTGAAAGAACCATTAAAGGAAGAGAATTGGAAGTCTCGGTTTTTGACTATCGTGGAAAAACCCATGCTACATACCCAGGAGAAATCATCTGTCCCTCTAAGTTTTATTCTTATGAAGAGAAGTATAGCAGTGCAGGCCATACCACAACTCATGTAGAGGCTCAGGGAATTCCCCAAGAAATTCGCGAAGAAATCAAGGACATGGCCATAAGGGCCTTCAAAGGAATACGGCTAAAGGATATGTCACGAATTGATTTCTTCCTTACTGATGAGAACGAAATATTTCTCAATGAGATTAACACTTTCCCCGGACATACCCCGATTTCCATGTTCCCCATGATGATGGAAAATTCTGGGGTCAAATATCTCGACTACCTAAGAGATAGAATTACAACGGCAACTCAAAAGAATTAAATCGTAATAGTGAGGCAACTATGGACAAAACCATTATCAATGCAAAAGATGAAGTCTTTGCTCAATCCATT
>JBFHGF010000275.1:0-4784 GCA_041583335.1 Bacteriovoracaceae bacterium | reverse complement strand
TTGATCCTGATAAGCGCAGGCCTGTTCTATGATTTCTTGGATTCTCGACAAGGCCATTCCCTAGTTACAAAGACTGTACTTAATTTGAAAAGAAACATACCGTAAGTATAATGGACTTCAAACCTAAAGTGCGACTGAAATGAAACTAATTATACTTAATTTACTCTTGGCCTTCCTTTTACTGCAACCCACGCTAGCGCAGTCAAACCTCAAGGAATACTATAATGACGCTGAACTTGCCGAAGACTTTCCCATTAAAGGAAGCTTAGTCGATCGAGTGAGCTTTTGGAAACGTGTCTACACCGAAATCACGACTCAAGAGGCCTTCCTTCACGACAGTGAAGACCTAGGTATCATTTATAAAAAGGTCTCCCTTCCCTCTTCTCGCCGCGCCCGTATCCGCTACCTCAAAAGCGAGCGAAGCAATATGCGATCCATCCTAAACTCTATTGCTAAAAAAGGGGGCACGAACCTCAACTCCAAAGAGCAAGAAGTCTATCAATTGATTTCAGATAAGAAAATCTCCGAAATCAAAAGTCTTGCTCGTCAACTGCGCTTTCAATATGGATTAAAAGATCGTTACTATAAAGGGCTCATCCGCTCTTATGAATATCTCGATTATATAAAAAGAATTTTCAAAGAATATAAAATTCCAGAAGAGTTAGTTTATCTGCCCCACGTGGAATCTTCTTTTAATTATAATGCCTATTCTAAAGTTGGCGCGGCCGGAATATGGCAATTCATGCGCTCCACTGCAAGACTCTATAAACTCAAAGTAAATTACGTGGTCGATGAACGTCGTGATGTCATCAAAGCAACCAAGGCCGCGGCGAGATTACTCAGAGATAATTTTCGTATCCTTGATTCCTGGCCTCTTGCTTTGACTGCTTATAACCACGGGGCCCGCAGTATGCAAAGGGCCGTCAAAAGACTGGGAACCACTGAAATCCACAAAATCATTGATCAGTATGGTGGCCGTCGTTTTGGCTTCGCTTCCAAGAACTTCTACGCAACTTTTATGGCCACCGTTCTCATTTCACGTAATCCGGAAAAATATTTTAAAGAGTTCTCTGCTCCCAAACCTTTTAATTTTTCCGTCTTAAAGCTCAAGCAACCTTTTACCGTCGAACAAATTGCCGATGCTCTCGGTCTATCCACTCGAATTATTGGAAAGTATAACCCTTCTATCAGAGCTTCGGCCCTTCGCTCCCCTTTGGCGCTCCCCAAGAATTTTACTCTCCATATTCCCGGTCAAAGCAGTGAAGACCTTAAACAGTTTCAGGCAAAAGTGGATCAACTCAAATCCATCAAGAAAGACTTCGAACTCGAGCGCCTCCACATTATTTCACGTGGAGAGAACCTCTACGATATTGCTAATGCCTATCGCATAAAGCTCAATGACCTCATTGCCTTCAACGAAATTTCTAACCCCTCTCGTATCTACGCGGGGATGAAGCTCAAAATCCCAGGAAAGAATAGTAAAATCAACAAAGTTGTGGCCAAGCTAGAAACGACCGTCGCTCCTCAAGTAAAAGTCGTTAAAGAAGAAAAAGAAGCAGCGACTATCTCAGCTCAAAAACCAGTGGCCTCGCAAGTGACCACCACATCAAAGAAAATTTTAAAGACTGCAACTTACGGACCGGAACTTCCCAAAGACCTCTCCTCATTAGAAGGTCATAATCTCGACCTCAAAAAAATTCGCTCAGGAGTTTACCAACTTACGATAGAAACCGATGAAACCCTTGGCCATATTGCAGAATGGGCCGGAGTAAAAACTCAAAGTATTCGTAACCTCAATCAATTAACTTATGGAAGATCCATTCGTCTCGGCCAGCATCTGAATATTCCTCTTTCTGATCAGAAGTTAATTGATTTCAAGCAGGCCCGTAATGAATACCACCTCTCTATTCAAGAGGACTTCTTCAACAGCTTCAAAGTTACAGGAACCAAAGATTATATCGTCAAAAGAGGCGATATCATTTCCAATATCTTGAGAAAGTTTGAACTCCCCTTTTGGCTGCTACGCCGCTACCAAGAAGATCAGAAAATTCACTCGCAGCTCAAAATTGGCCAAATTATTAAGGTCCCTCAACTTGAGGCACTTGAAGACTCTGTTGAGCTTCCCACTTCCCAGTCGCTAGAAGATGAGTGACCACAAAATCAGGATATCCAAAGTCCTGAAATGGCAACTAAGTAGCTAATTTTATGGGGTTCATCTTATTTTAGAAGCCCCTACGAGCTCTATCCCTTAAAATAGATCCATGAAATGGATTTTAGCTGCCCTTCTTCTTTGTATTCCCTTATCGCAGAGCATACTTGCCCAAAGTAAGGCCTTCTCCTTCACGCCAACCGTGCGCAAAGGTTATCAATTTAATGGCAAAGGCACTAAGCTTCTGTCCAGTGCTAAGGACTCAGATGGCAATGTCTTCACACTCGTTTCAGCAACTGGCCCCAGTATAACCTACTCCAATGATTTATCTCAGAATTACCAAGAAACCATTGCCAAGAACCAAGGCACTCTGGTCTTTGCCCTCTCCAAGATTAATGTGCAACAAAGAGTAGAGTGGACTAACACTTTACAATCAAGTGGCGCAGCTGGTGTGACTTTTTCTCAACTCAAAATTTCTCCTCAGGGAAATATCGCTCTAACTTTTACCCTATCCACAAAAATGCAGGGGCCTAATCGCAAAACTTGGGACCCAGTAAAGAAGGATGCCCTCTTTCTCTTCTTAGAAAATTCCAATGGAGCTTTGATTAAAGATATTTTAATTTCAGGATCAGAAAATGAATCAGCTCCCAAGGTTGAGTTTGGTGCTGGCGGAGAGCTCTTTCTTCATGCTAGCTCTAACTCTCCTCAAGTGAAGTACCTCAACGAATCCTACCCCTTTAACTACCCCAGCTCTGCAGTCAACAAGAAGATCATTCTGGCCCTCAAACCCAATTACTACTCCAATTGGAGTCGCTCCATTGAACCCAATACTTTGAGTGATCTCAAGGTTTACAAAGATAACCTCGCCGTTATGGCCTTTAACTTTAGCTCTAATTTCAGTATCTACAAAAAAAATGGATTTATTGAGCACTTTAAAATAGCAGAGAACGCACCAGGTCGCGGCCTTGTCTTCGCATTTGATAAACGAGGATATCGCAACTGGAAGCAAGAATGTTGGCACGATAAGAATGGATGCTCATTCTCAGCTTTAAAGGTTTATCCCAATGGAAATATCGGCGTACACGGCAGCTTCGACAAGAGTGTGACCTTTGGAAATTCTGGCTCCATTAATGAAATTCCCCTCGATAAAGATGAAAATGGAGGCGACTACTTTTCACTCTCTCTTGATGAAAGAGGGGAACGTGAACATCAGATGGTTTTCAATTCTAAATTCACTCTATCTATTGGAGATAAGGGAGATAACCATACCCTGGTCGACTTTAATATCAAAACGGAAGACTTGAAACACAAAATCCACTATCGCTCTTTGGATGGAGCTTCTGGAGTTCTTCCTTTTGCCTATGAACAATCTTGTAAGAATCACTTTATTCTCGATCAGAATCTAAAGCTCGCCTATTATGAGCAAGGTGGTATGTGCTTTAGAGGTGGACACCATTGGTATCGCCTGGCCCAAGGAAAAATAAAAACCCTCTCTGGAGGAAAGTCACTGCGCTACATGGAAATCCCTTATGGAGAAGAGAAAGATAATGATGAAGATATCCCAGGCCTTGCCTTTAAGCCCAAGTTCTTCCATGGAAATTCAGCCTCCGCTTCCAATGCCGTACTCTCCTATGCGATCCCCCCTAATGCCAAGGAAGCTATTATCTACTACCCTCCCAAGGGAATGTCTCAACTAGAGTACCTATCTAATTCTTTAGTTCAAGCAACACTCAATTCCACCTACTTTAGAGGTTTTGCTGTACTCGTATTCACCTCAGAAGAAGACTTGGCCTCGAATTTAGTCACCCAATACTTCACCCCTCTTATGGAGAAGGAATATTTTAATGAAATTGGAAAGTGGAATATTGTGGGCTATGAAGACCGTGCCGTCTCTCTAATTGAAATCTACAATAAAAATAACAAGGACAAATCCAATGAGTTCCTCGTCGCGAAGAGTATGGCGCTCTATTATCCTGAAATACAAAAGAGCTTAACCCAGTCAGAAAAAGACCGAGCCGCCCTCTCCTCCAAAATGCCAGCTTCTTTTGTTGTAACAGGTAAACACGATCTTGAGTTTAGAAAACGTATGCGTGAACTCCAACAGACCTTCCTTGAATATGGAACGGATTTCTCTCATATGCACTTTGATGGAGCTCCCCTTACCAAGGCCAGTTTCTCTGCAGTTAACAGTTATGGAGAAAAGAAATCCACCGAGATCTTTAAGAAGATGGTCGAGGGCAATTGCCTTGATAAACAAGATTATCTCAGAATTGATCCCAGAGAAGCAGGTTTTATTGATTCGTGTGTTCAGGGGGGACTTCCCCTGACAGCACAAGAAGAAACGGCGGCCCAAGCGCAAAGAGACTTTATCCAACATATGGAAGTCCACTATGGGCTCAAAGGGCACACTCCTTTTTTAGATCAAGAGTATTTTGAGTTTATGGGATATATCAAAGAAAACCATGTCGTTCCGGTAAAGAAACAACAAGGTGATCTCAATTCAGTTCTTAAGTAAGTTTTAAACTGCCCCACTACGGTGGGGCTATAAAATAGAATCCGCAGAATCATTTTCTTTTATCTTCTTCTATTTTCATTCTTATTTTCAATCACTTAGTTCATAACAGAGAAAGTTATC
>JBFHGF010000274.1:0-4800 GCA_041583335.1 Bacteriovoracaceae bacterium | reverse complement strand
CCTTTCCTGAGATGATTAGGGCGGCAGAAACCGCAACAACAGATACGGCAAAAGTTTGGATTTCTGTGGACCAAATGGTGAAGAATCCAATCAGAAGAATCATGGTCGACCAGTTACGGATACTGACATACCACTTTCTCTTCTCTTCCATACGCCAGCTAGACTTACGAATCGTGCGATTAAAGAGGTTCCTCACACTCCAAACCGCAAAGATCAGCAGCAGGGTATTGATAATGTGGATAATTTGGTCCTGTCCAAATGTCGCCGGAGTTGCTCCAAGGGAATTGATAAAATCATTAAGCTCTTTCATGGTAGGCCATCACTGTTTTGTGGAAGTTTAAATAATATAAGAAGAGGACTCCCATTCCGAGGGCATTGAAGATATGCCAAAGCCCATGAAATTGGAAGATATGATTTTGCGGATCACAACCTATACGGTTGATATCTAGAATTTGTGAAGTTACCGCAATTGAAAAGGGAATAAGGGTATAGAAAAAAAGTTTAAAGCTAGGGCGATATCTACGCACCAGTATGACTTTAGTGATTAATACCACCAACGCCACTGCGATCACCGAAAATTGTACGGGAAGTTCTAAGCTCCTCAATCCAAAGAAGACTAAAGAGAAAGGAATAAAGGAGAGTAGATAGTTGCGCAGTAGTGTTTTGGTGCAGAGGATATTGAGCTGCTCTAGATGATAGAACATGAGCAGTCCACCAAACGCATACATACCAAGGAAGTCTAGGTATTGGGTGAGAAAATTATTGGAGAGGTGATAGAGAAAGGAGGTAGCTCCCACTGACACTGTATTCCAGCCGTAGGCCCTGAGAGCAGGAGACATATTCTTGATCTTATTTCTGTAGTGGAAGGCAATAAAGAGACCAACCAAAATAAAGGCGAGATTGGACCACGTATTGGCGGGTTCACTAATGAAGGAGCAGATAGTCTCTTCACAATATTTGATATCAGGAGCGCCATATTTATCGGCCATATCATACCAAAAACAGCCTTGAGGATGGGGATTAGGAAGACTCATGAACTTACCTTTTGCGATTAGGATGGGTTTTGGGCCAGAGGAATTCTCGCCTCAATACCATAGGGGTGTTTTTCCTTTTCAGAATTGTAGAGAATGATCTCATTAATTTGAAAATTGGCCTCTTGTTTCATCTTTCCATTATCGGCGAGCTTCGAGCAGTTCTTAGGCGAGCGCAGACGGGCCACTGTGATATGGGGAATAAAGGGCTTGTTGTCGTAGGTAATATCCATTTCATCAAGGCGCTTGCGCAATTGATCGGCCATGGTTTCGATTTTCTCTTTTCCTTTGGAGAGGCCCATCCATAAGATTTTTGCCTGATCAAAAGAGGGAAAAGCACCGAAGTGGCGTACGCTCGCCTTAAAAGTTTCACCCCATTGGTAGACTTTCAGCAGTTCGATCAGCTCGTCGCGTTTGTCATCAGAGAGGTTGCCAATGAAGGCCAAAGTTATATGCCAGTTATTTTGGGGAACGAGTTTTTCGTCTTTGTAGCGGCTCAGCCCTGGCCAGCTTTGAATGCGAAGTTTTTTTCTGATGTCATGAGGAAGGGGAATACCAATAAAATAACGGCCCATTGGGTACCTTGGTTTGTAGTAATACACTTTTTTGGACTTCCTCTAGTGTAGCACAAACTCACCGGGGAAAAAGACTTGCTAGGGCCATTTTTGAGATGTTATATAAAGGTTCTTAAGATTATAAACGAGTAGTGACCAATTCAAAGGAGATGTCATGGAAGTTGTAAAGAACACAAAAGAATTCACAGTATTTAAAAAGAGAAACGGACGTTACGGTGTTAAAAACGCTGCTGGAAAGTGGGTTAATGCTGACGAAAAAGTTAAAGTTCTTCTTGCTGAAGGCCTGATCAAAGTAGCTGAGCCTAAGAAAGAAGAAGCTCCTGCTGAAGAAGCCGCTGCAGAAGAAACAGCTGCTGAATAATTCAAAGAAATGACTCAAAGCCCCTTTAATAGGGGCTTTTTTATATTTGAGAATTGCTGCCGTGAGTCTATGTCATGGCTTGGTAGTACTCTTCGTCTTAGGTGAAATATCGCCCCCATTATTGTCAACTCTCTGTAAATTCGATTTTCGTAACCTTGAATATCACGCCAGCAGTATTATCTTAGAATTGTAAGAACGATTGGGGAGTTGGCCCCGATCAAAGAACTAGGTGGTACTGTGGTTTACGCTCTCCCAAATTTCTATCTGATCGCAATGATTTTTGGGACCCTTTCAGGGCTCGCATTAATCGCACACGCAAAAAATTCCCAATCCAACGCTCGCCTTATTTTCCTTCCTATCCGGGCGCGCAGTACCACAGATTCTAATGATTTTAAAGGTCGGTCTCACTTCCATCCTGTAAGAAGTGAGTCAGGCTTCTTCTCTCCTATTAGTTCGTTAAACCAGCTGATCCCTATGAATATAGGTCAGTCGAAATCTAGGGAAGAACATGACTTTTTAAATTCTCAACGTGGTGAACCACTCCCATCGCCACGTTATCTCTAACTCCTTTTTTTGGCCCCGCGAGTATTCGACTTGGGGAAATGGTGAAACAAAAAGTTTTCTCATTTCCCCAAGGGGGCCTCTTTCTTGCAATCTTCTTTTTTCAATAAATTCAAGCCAAGCAGTAGGTGGTCGGATGATCGCTTTGATTTCTTCGAGCTTAATAATACGATAGGGGTGGGCCGTTTCGAGGGTTTGCGGTTGAATGCCAAAGAGGGAATCTTTGAGGTCGGCCAACCATTGCCCATTATTATCTTCTACTAAAATTTGCAAGTCATTGTGGTTTTTGAACTGCTTCCAGAGCATCCAAAATGAATCTTCACTTGTTACTTCAATTCTTAAAGCTCCTGAGGTTTCTGCAATCTTTTTAAGGGCCGCGTTTTTTTCAATGCGATGACCTTTGGTGGGGTTAAATTGGTAGAGCACCATCTCTTCGTGATGGCGTTTGCTTTTTAAAGGAATTCTTGCAACAACTTTGAGATAGGGGTGGGTACTTTCCAAGTAAGAGAGTAGGTCGCCATGGGATTCGATGGCAAGGAGATAACCCTTTCTTGCTGTGTGAAGCTCTTCAAGGAAGTCTAAGGTTTGAATGAGCACGTCATTGACGGGCATATAGAGAAAGTAACACTCACATGGAGGAGGAGGTGATTGGGACAGGTCTGCATGGATAAAGCCCTCACTAAAAGGCAGTCCCAATGACTGGTGAGCTCTAAGTCCCTCTTGGTGGCGCTCTTTTACAAATTCAATGGAGTAACTTTTAAAAGGTGCACGCAAATAATCAAAGAGCAGTTTGGCGCGACCAATTCCCGCACCTAGATCACAAAAAGACTTTATTCCTTTTCCCATGAGCAGTTCATAGATGGAGAGTAAATCTTGATAGTCACTATAGAGTGCATCAGCAGAGGTGAGGCCGTCGGTATAGAATATCTTTGGGTCATAGTACTCAGGATCAGATTGTAACTGATATTTTTGAATCCCTAAGATTTCATCAATTTCACGATTTGTTTTTTGGGAGAGAGCATGCTTGGGCATTTCTTTAGAAAGTTACACCGACACCAAACCCATAACGAGTAATGGCCACGGTTCTTCCACTATCTTGTTCCAGTTGATGGTGCTTTAAGAGGAAGTGGTACCAAGTGTTCTTCGTAATTTTCTGATTCATATAGAACATATATTTGTAACCAGAGAAATCATTATTGGATTGAACAACAGGAGAAAGGCTGACTTTGATGGCCGAGGGCAGAATGAGTTTGGTAAAGAAGGAGACTCCAACGGTTGCAAAACTCATTTTTTCTCGCTGGGTCTCAATCGTGTCACTTCTGCCGGCAATGATATCGTCTAAATTGAGGGTCGTGAATTGTTCGTGATCAACCCCACCGTAGACGCTGTAGCTTGTATCAGGAATTTTATATTCAGCGTAGATATTGGCCCCAATTTCCTCTTTAACTTTTAGGTCAGATTGATCAAGTTCGGTGGTGTCTACTGTAGAAGCATTGAGCTTGGAGAAGTAGGCCGAGGAAGCAATGGCAAAGCCAGGGGTGATGCGTACGTGCGTTCCCGCACCAAAGGTGAGGGGAGAGTTTTGTTGGTTTTCAAGAACTGAGTCATTGACCTGTTCGTTAAAGAAACCTTGGGAGACGGTTACGTGTGCGAAGAAAGTATAACGAGTGGCCGATAATTCGGTGTAGTCGAGATTGATTTCTTCTTTGATCGTATTTTCAGGCAGTGTGGTTTTGCGCTCAAAAATAGAGGCCACACGTCTTTTGGGTTCTTCTTTATTCAAAGGAAGTTGAGGAATGTATTCATAGCTAAGATAGGGATCCGCCGGAGACTCGGTGTAAATATACTCGCCCTCTAAATTGCTAAAGGTTTTAACGTGACCATTCCAGCGCTTTAGATTCTTAATAAAGTCCGCCAACTCCATATAGTAGAGGGAGCTATTTTCTTCTTTTAGTTTTTTGGCCAACTCGGTAATCGAAACTTCATCATCCACGTGCATGATGGAATAGCCTTGAGCACGAAGTTTGGCGACTCTCTTTTCTGGAGAGAGTTGCGCACTGTCCGCCATTACCGAAGTAAAAGAGTTGAGCATTAAAAATATGAGAGTTAGCAATCCTAGCTTCATCAAATCTAGTTTATCAGTTTAGGTGCCCATCATGACACAGGGGAATATTTGCCATATAGGTACGCGCTCCCTTTTCGGTGATGCCTGCGGCCACCGAAAAGGGAGCGCGCTAGATTCCAACTGCCAGTGCAACTTTTCTATTATAAT
>JBFHGF010000273.1:0-4801 GCA_041583335.1 Bacteriovoracaceae bacterium | reverse complement strand
TTAAGAATGTAGCTTTCTTTTGTTCTTTGGTCATAATACTTAATCGACTTATGGTTTACGTTAAACTTTGTTTCTACTCGACAAGGAGAAAGGCGATATCTCCATGACGATTGCGGTCTTTGTTGGGTATGCAGGTATTGGGTGAAAATCTTAAAGCGTTGGTGGCGTTGAAAATTAGAACAACTGACTTTCTTTAAAATTCCAACCTGTACAGTATAGACACTTACAAAGAGAGCAATGGAGATTATCGTCGGATAGAACATCTCCTGATCTCACTAGTTGATCACGATGTCTTTTGTGATCCGATCATTGACTTGGCCGATTCGGGTTTTTATGCGATCTCCAAATGTCTTAACTCCGGCCAAACAAAAAATTCCAATCAGGGCAGTGAGGATAACGTACTCGAGCATGGATTGCCCTTTTTCATTCTTTAGCTTCTTCATCATTTCTTTCTCCTTTGCGATCAAATATGGGATCGATTCGTGGACGAAAATAAGGGAAAGAACTGTGAAAGGGGAGTCGATCAGGGGGATATTTCTCTTTTGAAACCCAAATAGGGAAATATAGGGGATCTCTCAAGGGAGCTCGACTTATTTTGAATAGCTGGCAGTCAAAAATTGACTGGTTTCCTCTGTCTAATAGGCGAAAGGGTCAAAATTTCCTCATAAAATGTTTTGCACGAAGTCCTTAACCCATTTAAAATTAACAACATGGATGAGAAAACAAAACTTTACGTCTTTTCAAAAAGAGAAGTGGCCCTAATCTTTCTATTTATGTTTCTGATTGCACTGACATCATTTGTCTTTGGTGTGAAAATTGGAAAGAGCTACTCTTACGGGCAATCGGGGCTCGAGCCAGTTGATCGCCAAAGAGTTGAGCTTATGTCTGGTCAAGAAGAGGCCGTAAATGAAGTGCTTGATGAATCTCAGAAAGCGGCACCTTCTGATATGCCGGAAATGAAAGGTCCCGATATGAATGACCTTAATAAGAAGCTCGAGCAGCACATTAAGGAAGAGACTTCTGAGCAAGGGGCACCAAAGGTAAAAGCGGCGGCCCCTGTTGAAAAAGCTCCTGAAGTTTCCAATCAAATGGTGGAGCCCGCTCCTGGAGTTGAAGTTCCTAGTACAGCTGGGGCAGGTGCTACAGGTGATGATCAGTATAGCGGCAAATACACGATTCAGTTAGGGTCGCACCGCTCACTTGATGAAGCCGAAGCCTTTGCCGAAGGCTTCCGTGTTCGTGGTTACAATCCTATTGTTAATGAAGTTGAAATCCCTGGACGCGGTGTGTGGTATCGCGTATCTCTTGGTGCTTTTGAGAGCATCACCGAGGCCAAAGAATATGTGAAAAAAGAAAATTCACTCTTTCAAGGCCAAGAATATGTCTTTGTGCGCTTTGAATAAGCTACTCTTTTCGGGCATAATACTCATCAATACCTAATTCAAGCTCATCGCAATCAAGGAATATGATGAAGTCCTATGCTATTATTATGGCCGGAGGAAAGGGAACTCGCTTTTGGCCAGAGTCCACTTCTCAAAAACCCAAGCAATACCTCAATCTTACTGGAAAAGGTCCTCTTCTTGGGATCACTCTCAATCGTTTTGAGGGGATTGTTCCCGTGCAGCAGCGATATGTCGTTACTGTAAAAGAGCAGAAGCCATTAGCGGCCGAGTCTTCGCAGGGCCTTATTAGCGACAATGGTCTTATTTTCGAGCCAAGCGGGAGAAATACCGCACCATGTATTATGTTAAGTATGGCCCATCTTGAAAAGGAAGGGGCGGGAGATGATGATATTTTGGCCATTGTGCCCTCTGATCATGTGATTCTTAATGAAAATGGATTTCGTGAGACGATTCAAAAGTCAATTCAGGCGGCGATTGATCACCAGTCCATTGTGACGATTGGAATACCTCCTCACTTTCCTCATACTGGATATGGATATATTCAAAAAGGTAAGGCCATTGATAGCACTAGCTATGAAGTTAAGGAATTCAAGGAGAAGCCTGCTAGGGAAACTGCGGAGAAGTATCTTGCATCAGGGCAATATGTTTGGAATGCGGGAATGTTTGTCTCGACTCTCAAGGTTCTTAAAGAAGAATTTCAGAAGTGTTCTCCTGAGACCTTTTCTCATTACCCCAAGCTTCTTGAGGCCATCGGTGATGAAGAGAAAGTGGCCCAGGTTTATGGAGAGATCCCCAAGGATTCTATCGACTACGCAGTTATGGAAAAGAGCTCAAAAGTTTCAGTGGTTCCCGCCAACTTTGATTGGAATGATCTAGGCAGTTGGGATGCTCTTGAATCTGTGATGGAACAGAAGTCGGAGAATACCTTTGTAGGGGAAAGGGGTTACTTTGTTGCAGAGTCTGAAGGAAATATTATCTATGCTCCCGATAAGTATGTCTCGTTGATCGGAGTGAAAGATCTAATTGTGGTTTCCAATGATAAGACTTTGGTGGTTTTACCCAAAAGTCGCTCGCAAGAGGTCAAAAGTATCGTTGAGCACCTGAAGAATACGGGAAATTTTACCGATTTACTTTAGGCCAAGTATAAGAAATTATTAGAGGGTATTAATATAAGTACATGGATTCACACAAAAATAGGTTAATGTTTATTTTTGTTTGACCGATCAAACTCTTGTGGTAGTATAACTACAGGAGCTGATAGAACTATGTACGCTTGTATTTGTCACCAAATTACCGAAAAAGAATTAGAAGAGACCATGGAGCAAAGCCATGGGAATGTTAATGAGGCTGTGCGTAAACTCAATCTCGGAGCTTCTTGTGGTATCTGTCTAATCGATGCTCTTGAAAAAGTCGCTGCAAAGAGTCCTGCCAAAGATTCCAAAAAACAGTAAGATAATCTCGTTTTAATTACTGTTTGATAAGGAGTCATTCGTGAAAGGTTCACAAACTATTATCGATGCACTGAACTCTGTTCTCACTAGAGAGCTCACTGCCATCAATCAATATTTTCTTCATGCTCGTATGCTTCAGGACTGGGGCCTGCATAAGCTTGGAAAATTAGAATATGAAGCTTCCATTGATGAAATGAAGCACGCAGATCAGTTGATCAAAAGAATCCTTTTTCTTGAAGGACTACCTAATGTTCAAAAACTTGATCGTGTTCTGATTGGTACTAATATTAGGGAACTTATTGAGTGTGACCTAAAAGTAGAAATGACGGCCATTCCTAACCTTAAAGACTGTATTGAACTTGCAGAGAAAGAAAGGGATTATGTTTCTCGTGATCTCTTTCGTAATATTTTAGAATCGGAAGAGCATCATGTTGATTGGCTCGAAACTCAGCTTGGTCTTCTTGATAAAGTTGGTGAGCAAAACTTTATTCAGGCCCAGATGGATCCTGAAATTGGTGCTGAAGATTAATTAATCTTCGCTATTACTTAAGATATATGAGGCCTTCTTTTGGGAAGGCCTTTTTATTTTATTAAAGCATTACGTTGTAGCTAAAGCGGGCATATGATTTGCCAGTACTTTCACTACACTTACTCTCAATACCTGTTGGAAACTCTACTGAGAGGTATTTATTCATTAAGATTTCGTAATTCCATCCTAGAGAAAAGAGTTCATCGAGGTCGGCCTTCATCTCTGAGCAGATCGCTTCATCACTGGTTGTAGAAGAGGCGAAAGTTAAAAAGATATTTCCTTTCTTACGGTCAAAGAGTGCGGTATAGGTACAGCCTGTTTCTTTTTGGGCCATATTTATACGTGCCCTTCTGGTATCTCTTGAGATGTCGAGGGTTACAAAGTTGAGACCTTGCTCTTCTTCGAGTTTAGAGGTTTTGAAGCCTTCTTTTCCCCATCTTTCACAAGTGTATCCCTTTAGTTCAGTTTTAAAGACAAATTGATTTGAGCGATCAACTCCTTCGGCCATAACAGCAGAACAGGTTAATAGAGCACCTATAAGAAATGTGTTTATTAGTTTCATTTAAACTCCTTTATGAATATGAACTGGGTTTAATTGAAGTTGTTTGGGCCGTCAAACAAATGGGGTGGAGAAGATAAAGAATACATAGCTACTAGGAAATGAATGATCGAGGGGATAAAGCTTATACACCCTAAATTTATTTAAACGGAGACTCCCTATGGTAAAAATCACTTCTCTTTTACTTGTACTTCTATTTGCGAAAATGACTATGGCCGCGCCCTTTCTATCCTCTTCCGAGGCACAAGAAATCAACCAGTATATGGATGATATTTGTATGGATACATACTGTGGTGGCGATATCAATTTCTACGCTCAAGGAGTGGAGTGTTCCTCTGATAGTAAGTGCTCGATAACTTACCTTGCGAGAACGTGGAGGGAAGCTCTAGATACTTTTGATGTTCCTTTGTTGCGTGCGCTCCAAGGAAAGACAAAGAAATTCTATAGTTTAAATTCACGCCTCTATTTTGGAAACTATGAAGTCATAAGTGAAGAGGGTGAGCTGTTTGCTCAGACGACAATCACTTGCTCTTTATATAACTTAAATGCAGAGACTCTAATGGGTGAGTATGAAGGTGATAAGCAAGAGTATCTCTATATGACGATTCTAGATTCTTGTATCGGCCCAATTGAATCATTGATTCTTAATTTTTAAGGGTTATAGTTTTGAAACTCTGGCCAAATTTGAATATCATCTTTGGCCAATTGAGATTTAAGATTTTTAAAGAACTTGTATGGCCACTTTTTTTGGACCATATTGATAATCCATGTCGGAATATTTCCTTTGAAGTCCGTTAGAAGTGTGATTTCAAAGAAAGTTTCTTTTGCACTTAGTCCCTTCATATACACTGAGCCGATA
>JBFHGF010000272.1:0-4863 GCA_041583335.1 Bacteriovoracaceae bacterium | reverse complement strand
TCTACTAAACTCTCATAAGGCACACCAGTATAACTGATATTCACATCTTTCGTTGTATCTACAGAAGAAGAAGTGTTAAATGAAAACTGGTCTCCATTAGCAAGGTCCACTGAGCTTCCGTTATACTTAAGAGTGTAAGCAATAGAAGAGCTCGTTACACTTTCGTGAATAAGATTGCCTAAATTTGCCGATGAAATAGAAACGCTATAGCCCGTATTAGAATTCGACTTCTCATTAACTTTAGCAACCAGCGTATCCGATTGAGTTGTATCAAGGGGAAGTGAGGAAGCAATCGTTTCTGCATCCACAGAAATAGAAGTGAGTTCCGGAACTATCCCTCTAAGAATAAGATCACCGGTGGTGGCTGCAAAAGACTGGAATGATCCCAAAACAAATAAAGCTGTACATATTCTTTTCATTTTTCTCTCCTAAAAAAATATCGAAGGAACTTTCAAATTGATTAAACAATTAGCAAAGTATATGCCAATTAGAACTCATAATATTTTAGAGAGATAGCCTAAATATTATGCCGCTAAAAGGAGAGAGATGTTCAGTATGCCCCCATATGACTAAAGATTAAGCATTTCAATGGGGACATTTTGGTCAAAATTAAAAGTAAGGATTTGATTTCATTAAATAATTCTTAACGTAATCTGTGATGGAATCTTCCAAACTGGTAAACTCAAAGTCAGAAATCACATTATGAAACTTCTTCATTTCTGCTTGAGTATAGTATTGGTACTGATCTCGAATGGACTCAGGCATTGGGATGAATTCGACATTCTCCTTCTCCCCCATTGCCGCAAAGGTGGCCTTAATCAAGTCATAAAATGAGCGGGCCTGCCCTGTTCCCATATTATAGATCCCCGAACTTCCGGGAACCTTCTGCTCCATTAATTCAATGGCTGCACGAACAACATCCTTTACATAGACAAAGTCACGCAACTGCTCACCATCTTTAAAGCCTTCTTTATGAGACATAAAGAGCTTCACTTTTCCATGTTCTTTAATTTGCCCAAAGCCTTTATGAACAAGGCTTCTCATATCACCTTTGTGGTACTCGTTAGGTCCAAAGACATTGAAGAACTTAAGTCCAAACCAAAAGCTTGGGCGTGACTCTCGCTCAAGAATCCATTTATCCACATATTGCTTAGAGAAACCATAACCATTAAGAGGTCTTAAATTTTTAACCCCATTGTGATCGTCACTGTAGCCCTGTTGTCCATCGCCATAGGTTGCAGCAGAAGAGGCATATGCAATGGGGATATCTTTCAATGTGGCCATATGGAAAAGCTCTTGAGAGTAGCGCACATTATTTTCCCACAGAAAATCCATATTACGCTCCGTCGTCGAAGAGCAGGCACCGATATGATAGATCTGAGTGATGGCATCCCAAAAGTCAGAATCCAAACTAAAGAGCTCATCGGCATGAATATATTCTTCAAACTCAAGCCCTTGAAGATTGCGCCATTTCTCATCACTTTCTAAACGATCAACAACCCAAATATCTTTGCGTCCACGGTTATTAAGTTCTTTTACGAGGACACTACCAATAAAGCCTGCGCCACCTGTTACTAAGATCATTACGACACCTTTCCTTCTATATTCTCATCTTCTTCTTTTTCTTTAACGGCCACTCCTGCACCAATTAAAAAGAGAAGAATTAAAATTTTAACTGAATCTGTTTTTCTAAAAGTCTTATGCAGGAACTGATGCTCCTGATCCAGCACGCGATACTGCTCACTATCTTCAAGTAAGTTCCACTTCTGCTTATTCACTTCAGCAATGCGTGGGCTCATATAGAATGCATAGAGCGCACTTAAAACCACAAGAAAAATACTGATGGCCGCATAAGACTTCTTCCACTTAATTTTGTCTTTATAAGCAAACGTAAGTCCAGCAAATGCAAAAGAGAAGAAGACTTCAACATAATTAAATGTGTTGAAGATAATCATACCCAAGGTTCCCGCTTCTTGACGAGAGGAGACATTTCTAAAGACAGCGGGAACGGCAACAAAGTCGATAAGGCAAGTCATGCCCAACCACATTCCCAATAGTACAAATGATAATTTAAAGGCCTTATTCATAAAAACTCCTAGGGCTTATTTGTGGATACGAGCAAGGTAAGGGTGGACCACTACGGCCACGGCCAAAATACCAATCTCAAACAGGAAAACCAAGGGTATCCAAAGTCCCAACATCGTGTAGGGATCGGGTGGTGTCAACATTGCGGCCAGCACAGCAAATCCTACATAAATATATCGCCTCATTTCCCGTAGCGAATACTTGGTAACGAGTCCCATAAAACCTAAGATCAAAAGGACATTGGGCAGTTGAAAAACCAAACCTAAGAAGACGAGAACTTTACTCGACAAAATTAAATATTCCTTTAAAGAAATGGTCGCTGTTACATTCTTTACACCAAAGCTCAACAAGGTTTCAAAGGTCAGAGGAAAAACTAAGAAGTAACCAAAACAAACTCCAAGGCAGAAAAAAATAAATCCCACTAAGAGAAAGGGCCTTACCGCTTTTATTTCGTGGGAGTGAAGACCAGGTTTGACAAATTTCCAAATATGATAAAACCAAAAGGGAGAAGAGACGATAATCGAAGTCCAGAAGGCCACTTGCAGTTGACTCATCACCTTATCCAAAAGACCGAGATAAACGATCTGCCCAGCGTTCTCTCCCTGTAGAGATGCTCGCAAGGGTTGGAGTAAAAACTCGGCAATATACTCACCTTGACCGTAACAAACAAAGAAGGATACGCCCAAGATGATAACCACGTTAATTAATGTTTTACGAAGCTCTTCAAGATGCTCCGTTAAAGTCATTTCTTTCATGACTTCACAGCTCCTTAGCAGACCTTTCACCCTTGAGAAAGAAGGCAAAGCGTCTCATAATAGATAGGTGAAACCATTATAGGATGAATTGATGAAGTTGACACTAACACTATGCTTCTTTTTAATATTGGCCACTAAGACAATGGCCGCCCCTTCGCGCATTCTTCAGTGCCTAGGACAAGAAGAGCTTATGCTTCACAAGACCAAGAATACGGGACCCGTCTACAACCTCAACCAAACCCTAGTGAATCAGATTGCGACCATTCCCAATCTTGTGGTCTCTGATCGAGATATCAAAATCATTTGCGAGAATAAAGATTATGGTCCCTCCCTATCCTTGATTCGACTCATGCTCTTAGAGGGAAGATCCATTTTCAGCATTAAGAAAGATGCGGTCGGTCACGGACTGGCCATCGGTCAGTTGGGAACTTTTGTTGAGCAGTCCCCCCATATTATGTTTAATTACCTCAATGAAGTTCAGGCCCTGATGCCTACCGCCCATTGTCTGACCGACGAAATTCCAGAAGTTCAGTTCTTCTATGATCGCTATATGTTTTTAGAAGAAGACCTCAACGGCCGACAGCTCTTAAAAGATAAGAAACGTTTAAATGCCATCTTCAAAAAGATTAACCATCTCGATCGCATCATTAAAAATTGTAAGGCCCGTGCGGCCAAGCAGAAAAAATAACTCTACCGCATCTGCAGTTCAAGACCTGGCCCCAAAGCATCGGAGAATGATTCTTCGATACTGCTTCTTTGCTCGTCGTTTAACTCAACATTGGCCTTAATCAAGATACTTCCGGGCTTCGTTCCCATCAATTTTAGATCCACATTAATTTGAGCAGAGATGGCCTTTAGCAAAGTAAATGCTTCACGGGCCAAATTCTGAGAATCCAAAGATTGCCAGCGTGGTAAAGTTGCTCTTGCTTCACTTAGACCTGGGGTCGAAATTTCACGCTCCCCTTGGATATACTCTCCAACGAGTTTTTCCACATCGAGCTTACAAGATGCACATCCAATCGCCACGAAGAGTTCATCTCCTAGAGATCTGAAAACTTTATCAAAGTCATAGTTTTCGGCGTCCAATTGCCCTTGGATATGCTCACGAATTTCACTTTCATAAACTCCCGAGCAGCGACAAATCAGCTCATAAGGGTCCTTTCCTTTCAGGATGGACAGGGGAAGTTCTGCCCCAGTTATCTGCAATATGAATTGGCGATAAAAGAAAAAAGGATAAGACCAATGGGAAGCATCATTAGGAAGGGGGATATCATAAAGCTTTCTCCCCTCAACCTTTTGAGCGTAGTCACTCAACTCTTGGAGAAAATAAGGTTTCCCCTGCCAAGTATAAAATAGACCTTCAACGACCTCTTTCTTTGACACTTCCAAGTAGAGTTCAAGAACGCTAGTTTGGTACTGGAAAGATTCTTGATAGCGAAAGATCCCTGGCCTTTCGTTATGATAGAAGCTCACTTAAGAGAGCTTCCAGTCTTTGGATTCTTCGTTGCGAAGAGTAAGGATATCATGCCCCTCACCTTCTTCGGTAACAAGAATAGTATGTTCAAATTGGGCCGAAGGCTTCTTATCTTTGGTAATAACAGTCCAATTATCTTTGAGCAGCTTACAGTGGCGAGAACCAAGATTGATCATAGGTTCGATCGTGAAGGTCATGCCTTTTTTCACTTCGACCCCCGTTCCCTTCTTACCCACGTGAACCACTTGAGGTTCCTCATGGAATTCTCGACCAATACCGTGGCCACAGTATTCTTCCACTACGGTGTAGCCATGGCCATGGGCGATTTCTTGAATAATGGCTCCGATATCCCCAATATGAGAACCTGGACGAACGGTAGCGATACCTGCTCTCATACAATCATAAGTCACATCGACCAGCTTTTGAATTTCAGGAGCAACATTACCTACGAGAAAAGTCTTATTGGTATCTCCATGAAACTTATTAAGATAAGTCGTCACATCGATATTGAGAATATCCCCATCTTTAAGCACATCCTTTGGTGTTGGG
>JBFHGF010000271.1:0-4872 GCA_041583335.1 Bacteriovoracaceae bacterium | reverse complement strand
ACTATTGAGCGTATTGGCCACATCGACCACCGTATCCCCTCCCATACCGTGACCTACCAATATAATAGGCTGACCATGAGGGCGAGTCTTGATGGCATCAATAAGCTCATCTTTGTTATTCCACTTAAAGGTTTGGGCGGAGGGAATATTGCCCGACATGCCACCAAGTCCTTCGTTTTCACTTTCAAACGGATTCAATGAAAACCCTTTAACAAAGAAAATACCGGGCTTATCAATGAGCTTACTCGCTCCTTCTACTTTAGAGCTCTCGGCCTTGTGAGCAACCTGACCTACTTGGAGATCTATCCCCACCGAAGGAACACTGGGAGTAACTAAGGAAGTTAACCCACGTACAAGAGAAGTTCCAGCTTCCGTCAACAGGTGTCTACCGGCCGATCCCGCCTCCTCAACTTTGGCCTCAACTTTTTCCTTCACTTCAGATATTCCACTGGCCTTGGCCGCAGTTGCTTTGGGAGCTGGCACTTGGGCAGCAGCATCTTGGGCCTGCGCCAGTTGAGAAACGACCTCTTTTCCCTGACTTATAGGCTTACGATTTAGATAATCTTGTTTAGAGGCATAGCGAATGGTGGGGCTCGGACTTTTCATACTCCCATTCTACATTGCAACGCAAGATTTCGCTCCACAAGGAAGATTTATCCCGAGCTAGAACGGGGCATAATAACAGCATGGTTATTCCTACAATATTGGTCGGTTAATCACTCTAAAAGGGTGTCCTAACTCAATTTCCTGTGATAGAAGCTTAAAATCTATTTTCAAAAATTTATAGTTATGGACCCCCCTAGGTCCTCAGTCTTTTTTTAGGAGTCAAAATCATGGCAAAAATCAAAGTAGCAATTAACGGAATGGGTAGAATTGGTAGAACTCTGGTTAGAGAGTTCTTCTCTCGCAATGACCTCAACTATGAACTTGTAGCTGTAAACAATCCCGGAAAACCAGACCCCTATATCCACCTCATGAAATTTGACTCAGTACACGGAATTTTCCCTCAAGAAATTGAGCACACTGATGGTACCGATACTTTCAAAATCAACGGAAGCGAAGTTAAATTCTTTAATATCAAAGACCCTTCAGAAATCCCTTGGTCATCACTGGGTGTTGATCTCGTTATTGATGCAACAGGGATCTTCAAAGACAAAGCCGGTCTTGGCCGCCACCTTGGTGATACCGTTAAAAAAGTGGTTATGTGTGCTCCCGGAAAAGACCTTGATGGTACTTTCGTAATGGGAATCAACAATGACACTTACTCACACGCTGATCACAACATTGTAAGTAATGCGAGTTGTACAACAAACTGTCTTGCTCCAGTTGCCAAAGTTCTCAATGATTCTTTTGGGATTGAAAAAGGTTTCATGACAACAGTTCACGCTTATACTTCAGATCAAAATATCCTAGATGGTAGCCACAGTGATCTTCGTCGTGCTCGTGCTGCTGCTATGAGTATGATTCCTACAACAACCGGTGCCGCTAAAGCTGTTGGTCTTGTTATTCCAGAACTTAACGGAAAACTTGATGGTCTCGCGATTCGTGTACCTACTCCCAATGTCTCCATGGTTGACCTCAACGTGATCCTTAAGAAAGATACTACCATTGAAGAAATCAACAACGCTCTCATCACTGCAACAGAAGGTCACCTAAAAGGAATTCTAAAAGCAGAGAAGCTTCCTCTTGTAAGTACAGACTACATGGGAATGAGAGAGTC
The DNA here is from genome assembly GCA_041583335.1 of Bacteriovoracaceae bacterium. Taxonomy (GTDB): domain Bacteria; phylum Bdellovibrionota; class Bacteriovoracia; order Bacteriovoracales; family Bacteriovoracaceae. The sequence continues at coordinate 3,152 of JBFHGF010000271.1, read as the reverse complement.
TTCATGTGTTGATCTTGCTCTTACAAATAAAATCGACAATATGTATAAGGTTATCTCTTGGTACGATAACGAAGCAGGGTTCTCTAACCGTGTTCTTGACCTCGTTAACTTCATGGGAAGTAAGTTTTAATCAATTTTTAAATTCAGAAGAAAAGATAAGGAAAGGTTCTTATGGCCATTAAATATGTTGATGAAATGGAACTTGAAGGAAAGAAAGTAATCGCGCGCTTTGACTTCAATGTTCCCCTTGATAAAACAACTGGAAAGATTACTGATACCACTCGTATTGACCGTGCTCTTCCCACTATCAAGTATATTCTCGAGCATAAACCTAAGAACCTTGTTCTTATGAGCCACCTCGGTAGACCTAAAGGTGAAGTGAACCCAGGACTAAGTCTTGAGCCTGTGGCCACTTACCTTGCTGAAAAAATTGGTGAAGATGTCGTCCTTACTGAGTCATGTACCGACAGAGGAATTAAGCCTTTGATGGATCTTCCTCAAACCAGAATCGTTCTTCTTCAAAACCTCCGTTTCCACGCGGAAGAAAAGAATAATGATCCTGAATTCGCCAGAAAGCTTGCTTCATACGGGGATATCTATGTGAATGATGCTTTTGGTACGGCCCATCGCAAGCATGCCAGTACTTATGGAATCATTGCTTACTTTAAAGATAAGGCCTGTGGTGGCTTCCTCATGAAATCAGAAATTGAGGCCCTCTCTAAAGTAGTGGAATCTCCTAAATCACCTTTTACTGCTATCGTTGGTGGGGCTAAAGTAAGTGATAAAATCAAAATCATCGATGCTCTTCTTGCCAATGTAGACCACCTCCTTATCGGTGGTGCTATGGCCTATCCCTTCCTAAAAGCACGTGGCTTTGAAGTGGGAAGTTCTCTATGTAGTGACGAAGATGTGAAATTGGCCAAAGGAATTCTTGGTCAACCAATCGCCCGCAGAATCGTTCTTCCTGTTGATCATGTTATCGCGGCTAACCCTGATTCTGCCCCACAAAATACAGATGATGAAAATATCCCAGAAGGACAAATGGGACTCGACATTGGTCCGAAAACCGTTGCCCTCTTTAATGAAAAACTCAATAGCTCTAAAACTGTTCTTTGGAATGGACCAATGGGATTCTTTGAAAAAGAAGATTTTTCAAAAGGATCGCTGGCCATTGCCAGAACAATGTCAGAGCTTAAAGATGCCTTCACTCTTGTTGGTGGTGGAGACTCTGTTTCGGCAGTAACTCAAAGTGGTTTGGCCGATAAAATGTCCCATGTATCTACCGGAGGTGGAGCAAGTCTTGAATTTATTGAAAATGGAACTCTTCCTGGTGTGCAGGCCTTAAAATTTGGCCTACAATAAAACCTCAATAATATTTAAGTAAGGGGCTTTCAATGAAGAAGTACATGATTGGAAATTGGAAAATGAATCAATCTCTAGCTGAGATCGATGCATTCTTCAAAGACTTAAACCTTGGTGACTTAAAGTGCGAAGCATGGATTGCTCCACAGGCCCTTCACATCTCCACTCTACTTATTAAATCCGTGAGCACTCCTATTAAGGTAGGCGCTCAAAATATTGCGACTGAAACGAAAGGGGCCCTGACTGGAGAGACTTCTTCAGAAAGCCTTAAAGACCTTGGGGCCACCTTTGCCTTAGTTGGTCACTCTGAGCGTCGCTCCCTTTTTCACGAAGATCACGCTACGCTCAACAAGAAACTTCTGCTCAATGAGTCTCTTGGTCTGACCACTGTTTTCTGCGTTGGTGAGCAACTAGAAGAGAGAGAAAATGGAATGACTGATGCTGTTTTGAAGCACCAACTCATTGAGGGACTCAAGCACTACCCTGCCTCTGCTCTCGATCGTTTGATTGTGGCCTATGAACCCGTATGGGCCATCGGCACTGGAAAAGTCGCCACACCTGAGCAAGCAGAGGAAACCCATTATGGGGTGCGCTCTGTATTGGTTGAGCTATATGGACGTGATGGCGCTGGAGTTCCCCTTCTTTATGGTGGCTCAGTGAAACCATCTAATGCTGAAGGTCTTCTGACGCAAAGTAATATAGATGGGGCGTTAGTAGGTGGTGCCAGCCTAAAGGGTGCTGACTTCAGCGAACTTGCTCAGATCGCATCAAAACTCTCTTAGTTTTGAAGTAAGTCACTGATTTTATATAAAATGACTCGCTAAGTATACGACTCTACTCTTGCCATGTGCTCGAAATTTAGTTAAAAAATGGGATTGCTTTTAAAATAATATAAGGAATAAAAAATGACAGATATTCTCATGATTCTTCAGGCCGTTGTCTCTATCCTACTTATCATTGTAGTTCTTCTCCAATTTGGTAAGGGTGCCGAGGCTGGACTTTTCTCTGGTGGCGGAGAGAGTTTAATGACAGGAACTCAACAAGGAAATATCCTCGTTAAAGTCACAGTTGTTCTGTCTATCCTTTTCATGGGTAACTCAATTCTTCTTGCAAAGCTTGAAGGTAAGAAGGCCAATAGTTCACTTCTTGATTCTGAAGCTCCAATTGCTCGTCCTCTAAACTCTGATGCTACTTCTGCACCAGCTGCTCCAGCAACAGAAACAAAGGCACAAGAATCGACAGAGACCCAAGCAACAACAACTGAAGAAGCACCAAAAGCTGAGAAGTAATTTCTCAAGCTCTTCTCTCGTTAAGGTGGTGTCGTTATGAAGTTTGAAACAGTAGAACTCATTAAGAAAGAATTTCACCACCTTGATACAATATTTTTCAATAGTGCATATTTCGGACCATCTCCTTATAGTGCCAAACAAAAAGTAAACCGAGCTCTTCACAAAGAGCTCGATCCTTCTTTCTTTAGCTACAATACATGGATGGGAATCCCCGAAAGAGAGCGTGAACTTATCGCTCGTCTTTTGAACTGCTCACCAGACAATATCACCCATTCCACTTCAACTTCTGATATCATCAATATTGTGGCCAATGGAATCAAGCTTGATAAAGATGATGTCGTTTGCTCTATCAACCAGGACTACCCTTCCAATGTTCTGCCTTGGATGAGGGCCAGTGAAACCCGTGGATTGAATTTTGAACTTCTTCAACTTGAAGAAGGCCAGGTTGTTCCTACTCGTGAGTGGCTTGCCAAGAAACTCCCTAAGAATTGCAAAGTCTTT
>JBFHGF010000270.1:0-4893 GCA_041583335.1 Bacteriovoracaceae bacterium | reverse complement strand
TGTGAAATTTAAGGGTGAAGAATGCTTCTAGATCCTGGGAGGGCACAAAGTTGTTCTGTGTAAATGGCCCTGGTATTTTAACCCTCAATTTTGAAAAGCAGGTTGAGCATAATTCTTTTAGAGAACAAAAATTTCAGGTTTCGGGAAATGGGTTATCCAATACCTTCGGAGTGGAAGCGAAAGACTTTTCAACCTCGCTCAATATCTTGAATATTTCAACGAGGGCCTATTATGGCCATGAAATAAGTGGAGTAATAGAAGAGCTCAATGGAGAAATCAGTCTCAAGCATCATAACTGGTACTCCTATAGCAATTATGACCTTCCTATTTTCTTTGAAGGCTTTTTTGAGTCGTATGACGCCAACCAATCTTATGCACTAACGTGCTTTCCACAAAATTAATGATAAAGGAGATGATATGAAACTAGTAACTTTTGCACTATTTATTCTTTTACAAAATACCTACGCCTTAGGCATTTCTCTATTGGATGAGGGAGATCAGATTCACTGTAGTAGTGGACAATTTTCACTAGATTTTAAACTGGTTGGTCCTACCTCAAATCCATTACCTATTCTTGTCAGTCAAGGATTTGAAGCAACTGGGTATGGTGTCTATGGCCCTAGGCTACAGGGAAGTTACCTAAATGGTACAGTTGGGGTGTCAAGTTATCCTACTCATCGCGGGTAACATAGTACTTTGAGAGGTCAATTTAATGATGGTGAAGTTACCGTTCGAATCAATATCGAAACGGTATTCCAAGACACCTTTTCTTATGCAAATGTTGTGGCCTATGGGAAATCTTATATGATGAATTGTGAATTGAACTAGAAGTTGAATAAAAAAATCCACACTTTGGTTTTTCTATTCATTAACCAAAGTGTGGATCTACTTAATTATTTATAATCTTTTCTGTGGTAGTAAATCACACCAATTAGGCAGATTACCCCGACGGCAATTCCAATAGGATGACCATTGGATTGATCCATATTGAATCCAATCTTGGCCGTCATAATATAGGATACGGTTACTGCCGTTCCGATGATGGCCGGAATACTTACGATCCAGTGGAATGTCCTTTTAATGAAAAGGTACTTGGCCGCTAGCCATAGTACACTTGTTGAAAGGAGCATGTTGGAGAAAGCAAAGTAGCGCCAAATCAAAGAGAAGTCGATCTTAGTCATAAAGTAAGCAATCGTTAGGATCGGAATCGAAACCAAGAGGCGGTTCTTAAGACTTTGAGAAATCTTAAAAGCATCGATAATGGTCAAACGAAGTGATCTAAAGGCCGTGTCTCCTGAAGTGATGGGGAAAACAGCAACCGCAAGAATAGCAATAACTCCACCAACTGTTCCAAGGTAAGTTGAAGAAATTTGTTTTACCACAAGTCCCGGACCACCTTGAGCGATAACGGCCTTAAGTTGAGGGTACCCTTCTGGGAAAGCTGCGATTCCGGCCAGGGCCCAAACACAGGCCACTACACCTTCAGAAAGCATGGCCCCATAATACACGGGACGAGCATATTTTTCGTTCGTAAGACAACGAGCAATGATAGGAGCTTGAGTTGAGTGAAAACCACTGATCGCTCCACAAGTAATGGTTACGAAGAGAAGTGGCCATACCGGAGGTTGTCCTGGAGCACGATTGAGAAGCTCATGACCTAAGTGGTTGGAGTGATCAAGAAAAGAGAAGATACTTCCAAAATCTGAAATACTGGGCAGGTGAGGAGCATTAATCAAAAGAGCAATGGCCGTTGATACCGTCATTACAACCATGAGTAGTCCAAACACGGGGTAGAATTTCGTGATGATTTTATCGATGGGAAGAAGAGTGGCCAGAAGGTAGTAGCCGAGAATGACTAAAACCCAGAATGTATTATTGGCAAACATCGTTCCTTGGAAACCATCCAGATTACTGATGAGGCCAGCAGGGCTCATAATAAAAACAACCCCAACAAAGAAAAGGAGCATGGCCGTGAAAAGGAGCATAATTCCTTTAAAGTAACCGTTGAAATAGTGACCTGCAATTTCTGGTAAACTCTTTCCGTCTTCCTTAATACTCAATACACCTGAGAAGAAGTCGTGAACGGAGCCACCAATAATATTACCAATCACGATCCATACTAAAGCAACCGGTCCGTAAAGGGCTCCGAGGATAGGTCCAAAAATAGGACCAACTCCTGCAATATTTAGGAATTGAATGAGAAAAGCTTTAACGGGAGAAACTTTAACGTAATCCACTCCATCTTCGAAGCGGTTTACTGGTGTTTCTGAGTTAGGGTCGATACAGGCCTGTTTTTCAACAAATGGACTGTAAAATTTGTATGCCAAGGCCAACATGGCAAGGCAAATGAAAAAAACGATCATTTCGGGTATCCCTCTGTAAATTGTGTATTGTCCAAGTTTGATTATAGCGATATTTGAAAAGCATCTTCAAATAATTAAAAATAAAGAACTGAGACAAAGTATTTTTATTAGTAGGTTCTTATTTAATGGGTGGAGCTTCGAAGCTTGTGGCCCCGAGTATCCCCCTGCGAAAGTCGTTGATGACGATATTATAGACCTGATCGTAGTTGATCTCCCCGCCTTTTTGCAGGCATCCTCTTTTCTTTCCAATAAAGTCGAGGGCCTCAATGAGGTCGGTAGGGGGCGTTGTGAACTTATAATGTTCTGCAAAGATTTCAACGTGATTTTTAATAAAGTGGCGAATGATAAAGCAGGCCGAGTCCTCTGGTGTGACAATGTGGTCAGGAATGGCATGAACTGCGGAGAGCCACATGGCATGAATTTGCTCTTTGATTTTGGGAGGCATGACACCGGGAGTGTCGAGAAGATCAACATCACTATTGACCTTAACCCAGATTTGATTGCGGGTTTGCCCAGGTGTTGCAGCGGCCTTTGTCGCACTACGATTGGCCAGCTTGTTAATGATAGTGGACTTTCCAGTGTTGGGAAGACCTAGGATCATCATTTTTATTTTACTTTTTAACTGCGCATCGGGATTAGATTTTAAACGATGCTCATAGAGTACTTTACGGGCTTGATCGACGACTTTTTTAATAGAGCCTTTATCAAGGGCATTGATAAAGATGAAGGGCTCTCCCTGTTGGGCGAACCACTTCTTCCATTGTTCAATCACTGCGGGATCGGCCAGATTGGTTTTATTGAGAACAATGAGGAAAGGCTTATCTGAGTTTTGGCAGTAGCTCTCTTTATTTCCTGAGGCGAGTGGGGCGCGTGCGTCTCTTACTTCAATAACTATGTTAACGAGTTTGATATTCTTTTTTATTTCCTTAACGGCCTTATTCATATGACCGGGGAACCAGTTGATGTAGTTTTGTTCGAGGTGCTCAATTCCCGTTTTCTTGGTCTTTTTGGAGTTATTAGAATTTTTCGTATCTGATGCCACGATTAGCTCGATTAAGTAGTTGATAAGAGTGAGAAATTTTTTTATCAAGACGATCGCATAGAGTCAATTTACAATAGGCCTTAGATCTGAACTTGGAGTAACGATGAATCAGTCTGAGAAAGGCCTTTTACAGCTATTGGCCAACCGTGAAGAAAAGTTTGCAGATTTACAGGCACTCAATTCCCATGAAAACGCCGAGCTCTTTGTCACCTCGGCCCTTTTGGTGACTGTGATGGGCTTTTTAAAAGAACAGCTGTGGTTGGCACGAAAGAGCGACCCAGGCCTTAGAGGTGAAGGGCACTATGAGCGCTTCATCACACCACTTTTTAAAGATGAGTTGAAGTCGATTTCCTTCTTGAAGGAATTCTTGATTGATAGTGGCCCTGCGAAGTTAAAAGAGGTTCGAATAACGGCGGCGGGGATCGAAAGGGATGTGCTGGCCTTTATTGGAGATGAATCGCTTGTGGTACAAAAGTCCTTTGCCCAGCAGTCCCTGAAACTAATGAAAGTTCATTTCTTAAAAGAAGAAGCGGATCAGGCAGGCAGGGAGCAGTCCCGCGGTCACAAAGGACTGCGCCTTTATCGCACCTTTGACAATTTAGATGCGATTTTTGATCTCGACTACCAGTTGGATCGTAAGATGGAAGTGGATCATCAGACTACTGAGCGCCTCTACCAAGGTGCTGGGGTGGGGGTTCAGTCAGGGTATTCCACGATTTTATTGGCCCATCATCAAATTGATATAGACCCGCGCACCGAAAGGGATTGCAAGGTCGTGGACTTGGGCTCAGGTTATGGACGCGTTGGACTAGTTTGTTCGCTATTGAGCCCAGAAATGCAATTTGTGGGTTATGAATATGTGCCCCATCGAGTGCAGGTCGCCAATAAAGCTTCAGAGCTCTTAGCGTTGAATGACCAGCTCGAGTTTCTCACTCAGGACTTATCGCTTAAGTCTTTTGATATACCCGAAGCCGATGTCTACTATCTTTATGACCCCTTCTCTGAAGAGACTTATCAATATGTACTCAAGCAAATGGTGGAGGTTAGTAAGAAGAGGACCATTGTGGTGATCACAAAAGGTAATGCCAATCGTTGGTTAGCTCAAATTGCCAGTGATAATGATTGGCCTGAACCAATTTTTATTGATGAGGGAAATTTATGTATTTTCAAGTCGTCATAATTATAGGGTTTCAAAGTTTCAATTGACTTGAGTGTGGATTCGAGGGATGTTGGGGCATCATCTGAATACATATATATGACTATATCTTGCTAGCGCCGGTATTTGGATTAGGGTTAGCTCGATTTACAAATAGGATTTATATGTCTTCATTTAGCAAATTTGATTTGCATCCCTCTATTTTTGCCGCTCTTGAGGCAAAAGGTTACAAAACTCCAACCCCCATTCAAGATCAGGCCATCGGTCATCTTCTCGAAGGTGGAGATATGTTGGGAATTGCCCAAACCGGTACCGGAAAAACGGCCGCCTTC
>JBFHGF010000269.1:0-4893 GCA_041583335.1 Bacteriovoracaceae bacterium | reverse complement strand
GGTAAAATGATTAGAATCAGCAATAAAAACGGATACGAAGTAAAGCTTGCTTATGATAAAGGTTTCTTGAAAAGCATTAAAGACAGTGCTGCAAACCAACTCTTCTTTGAGTGGTATCCAGATGGTAAGGTAAAGCATATCTCATCTGCTGGTGATAAGAAGACACTTTACAAGTATCGTGGTGATGACTTGGTAGAGTCAAAAGATATCGAAGGCAACGTATTCGCTTACGGTTACGATGCAAACCATAACATGACTTCTGTTACCTATAGTGACAAATCAAAGATGACTGTTTCATACACTCCTAAAACTCAATTTGTTGAAGAAGTGGTTATGAGAAATGGTGAGTCAACAAAGTATCAGTATGGTGCTAACCCAAAAAATCCAGATTTCCATTACTGGACTACTGTTACCAAGACATCTCCAAGCGGAAGAAAGTCTGAGAATAAGTATGAGTACGAAATTAAAACTAGACCAGATGGTTCACAGTACACATACAGAATCGCTACAACGGTAAATTCAGTTAAAACGGAGACGATCTACTCTGAGTGTTGTTCTCTTCCTTTGAAAATTACACGTGGTGATAACAGCACTACATTTGAATATAATGAAAAAGGTCTTCTTACAAAGAAAGCTTCTACTAAGGGTGAAATGATTCAACTCGAGTATCACCCAAAGTTCAACAAAATTACAAAAGTTGTTAACAATAAAGGGACTACAACATTTGTATATGACAAGAAGGCAAATCTAGTAAAGGCCAATAGCTCTGGTGGTAAGGCCGTAGCTCTATCTTACGACTCTAAGGGTAGAATTCAGAAGATGTTCGATAAAGATACTAAAACAGGTAAGAAACGTATCCTTTCATTCAAATACAATGCTCTAGGGAAACCTGTTGAGATTGAAATGAAGAATGTCGGGAAAATTAATGTCGCCTATGACAACTATGGAGAAATTAAGAAGGTGGAGTCTAAGCAAGGGCACAAAATGGCCTTGCAAGTTACTCAGGCCTTCCAAAGCTTGCTATCCATTGTTAAGCCTGCTGGCGTAAATTTGAACATGTAAGATAATAGGTTAAAAAAGTGGTGATCAATATGAAAAAAATAATGTTATTAATGATGATTATGTTATCTCTATCTTCTAGCTTTGCTGCGGATGATCCCGTGGGAAGTAATGGCCATGGGGAAGTTCCTACTGCTTGTCCTGAGGGAGTTGATCCATCAAGGCCGGCTGCCGGTGATGTGAAGCAAAACACAGGTGATGATGTTATCGATGATGATAATACTGATGCAGTAATTGATGCTGATGGGTAATTGATTCGTACTTAAACATTTAAATAGCATATAGAAGAGGCCTCTTAATTCAAGAGGCCTCTTTGCTTTTAGTATCACTCTCTGTGCCTCAAAACCTGCCACTCATCGTGCGGCAATGGTTGCCAGTGGCAAGCATTGAAGCATAGATGTTTGTGATTAGAGAGAAGCGATAGCGAAGCTCGCGGCTTTGCGGATTAGATTAAGAAGTGACATACCTCTGTGCCTCAAAACCTGCCACTGGCAGCTTTTGATGCACGAGGTGACTAAAGTTTAGGCAGGTATCTAAAAAGAATATAATCAAGCTTTATACACACATCGCTAACTAGTCGAAATAGTGTTTTTCCAAGATTGGCACTGATTGTGCATTATAAATAGCATAATAATGAATTGTTCAATCTTTGGAGGGAAAGATGAAGAAACTACTAATTACAATGATGGCCATTTTGGCATTTAACGTATCTTACGCTGCTTCACTAGGTGAAGAGCAAGGGATTCCTGACCAAGAGTGTTCTAAGACCAAAGGAGACGCTCAGAGGGTCGCAAAAGAGCGCATTGAAGACGTAAATAGCTCTTCAGAAGACAAGAAAGGTTCTTCTGTTATTGATGGTTAATACGAACTGGTAAAACCAGTACTAAAATAATCCTTTTCTTCTTTTCTTGAGGCCCTCCTAAATGGAGGGCCTTTTTATTTTAAAAAGAGTTCATTCTCCCTTAATATCTAAAGGGTAAGGGGTAAATATGAGCCAAATAAAAGAACTTTTCGATAATCAAGTCCAATACTTCAATGAACTTAATCCTATGACATTAACTCGTCGTAGGGTCTTACTTGAAAAATTGAAAGTAATTCTTGAACAGAACGAAGTCGAGATTGTAAGGGCTTTGAATAAGGACTTAGGAAAGTCTGAATTCGAAGTCGTGATTGGTGAAACCCAATTTATTATCAACGAAATTAAGCACGCTCTAAAGAAGCTTAAAAAATGGAGTAAAAGAAAGAAGGTTCGTTCACCTATTCTTCACTTTCCTGTGAAGTCATATATCCAACCAATGCCCGTTGGTAGTGTTCTCATTATTGGTCCCTGGAATTACCCTTTCCAGCTACTCATGTCTCCTTTGGTTGGAGCACTCGCCGCAGGAAATACAGCAATTATTAAACCCTCTGAGGTATCTGAGGCAACTTCAAATATTGTAGCGAAGCTTATCAATGAAAACTTTGATCCTCGAGAGATTGTCGTTGTTGAAGGAGGAGTTCCAGAAACAACGGAGTTATTGGATTGTCCATTCAATCATATCTTCTACACTGGAAACTCTGTTGTGGGTCGGATTGTTATGAAAAAGGCGGCAGAGAATTTAACACCTGTAACTCTAGAACTGGGAGGGAAATCTCCCTGTTTAATTTATGACGTTAAGGATCTCGACACTGTCGCAGATCGATTGATGTGGGGGAAATACTTTAATGCTGGTCAAACTTGTGTTGCTACAGATTATATTCTTACGACTCAAGAGCTAAGGCCAAAATTGGTGGATTCCTTTAAAAAGTCGCTTCAAAAGTTCTATGGTCAAAATCCCAAAGACTCTAGTGACTATGGGCGTATCATCAATACAAAACATTATGATCGACTTATGACCTATTTGGATGGAGTAAATATTTTAATTGGCGGAGAGGGCAATCGAGAGCAGCATTACATCGCTCCAACGGTAGTTGAGGCCACCTGGGAAGATTCTATTATGCAAGAAGAGATCTTTGGACCGTTACTTCCTATTTTGGTCACTGAAACTTTTGAGGAGGCCATCTCTCTCGTTAATAGAAGAGATCGTCCCTTAGCGGCCTATCTTTTTACGGATAACTCCAAATTAAAAGATCAATATTCTGATCGAGTGATTTCTGGGGGTATGTGTTTAAATGATACCATTGTCCACCTGACCAACGATAGGCTCCCTTTTGGTGGGGTTGGGGAAAGTGGAATGGGGGGATATCATGGCGAATATTCTTTTAAAATTTTCTCCCATTACAAATCAGTAATGGAGAGGCCACTTTGGCTTGATCTACCTGTTCGTTATCCTCCCTATAAAGGAAAAGTGGGTCTAATACGTTGGTTATTGAAAATATTCGGATAAATTCTAAAATTTAAATAAGAGAATACCGAAACGTATTCATGTCTTATTCAGTAGAAACCTTTAATCAATTGCTCATGATGGCCGTAAAAAATGGAGTCAGTGATATCCATTTACGTACGGGCGAGAGACCCTATTTTCGAGTGAAAGGTGATCTTAAGTCTATTAAGGCCAATCCCATTACTCCTGAGGATATGCTCACTTTTTGTAAAATCATGATTAAAGAGAAAGAGGTATTAGAAAGAATTGATACTCTAACTGAATATGATGGATCTTATCAATATAAGAACTTATGTAGAGTACGAGTAAACCTCTTGAAGTTTCAAGGGAAGTTTGCCTTTATTCTTCGAGTTATCAATATGCAAATTCCAACAATTGATCAGCTAGGGCTTCCTGGTGGCTGTCGCGAGATTGCTAAGGCGAAGCGTGGTCTTGTCCTTGTTACGGGTGTAACAGGGTCAGGGAAAAGTTCTACTTTAGCGGCTTTACTCGAGGAAATTAACTCAAATAGAGAAGAACATATCCTAACGATTGAAGATCCCGTTGAGTTCTTATTTTCATCTAAGAAGTGTAGAATCACGCAAAGAGAGATGGGTTCAGATACCATGAGCTTTAAAGATGCTCTTAGGGGAGCGTTAAGGCAAGACCCTGACATCATTGTTATTGGTGAGCTTCGGGATGCTGAAACCATTCAAATTGCGATGAAGGCCGCAGAGACAGGACATCTTGTCTTTGGGACGGTTCATACCACCAATGCATTAACGACAATAAATCGAGTCGTATCTATGTTCCCTCCTGAAGAGCAGACTAATGTGAAAGGGCGTCTTGCGGACTGTCTTTACGCAACTATAAGTCAAAGGCTTCTGCCCACAAAAGATGGAAAGGGAAGAGTTGTTGCTCAGGAAATTATGGTCACTTCACCCGGTATTAAAGAGAGTATCTCTGGGAAGGCACCATTATCAGAAATATACATCATGATTGAAAAGGCCAAAAGAGATGGGGTAATGCAATCTTTTGATCAGCATTTAACGGATCTTTATAAACAAGGAATCCTAACCTTCGATATCGCTAAGGAAGCCGCCTCTTCGCCTACGAACTTTGAACGAAACCTCCAGTTTGGTTCATCAGGGGAGGACGATGATGAATCGCCTAAAAAGGCTTCTCCTAATGAAAGCTCAGATATGGGCATTCCTCAAGAAGATGAACTCGAGCTCGATATAGGCTAGAAATCGTCATCTTTTTTGACAATATCAGAAAATTTTACACTTTCATTTATTCAACTACCTGAAATTACACCTTGTTTCTTGGCACACTCCTTGCTTCTATAAAAGGCAGAAAAGAAAACAAATGCGAAAGCAAAAAGAGAAGAATAGGAGTTGGATATGAAAAAACTAATTATGATCGTAGCACTACTTTTTACTGTACTACCCACATACGCTGAAGTTGGGCAACAGTCTGATACAGATTGTTC
>JBFHGF010000268.1:0-4897 GCA_041583335.1 Bacteriovoracaceae bacterium | reverse complement strand
CCACTACGATACCATCGTGACCGATGCAGAAACCATGCTCATCCAAGAATCCGCTCCTATGCCAGGGGCCAATGATAATGCTTCTGGAGTAACCATTGCTCTGGCCCTAGTGCAAATGCTCTCCAAGCTAGAACTTCCCATAACGGTGCGGGTTGTATTCTTTGATTGGGGCGAATTGGGCTTTCTGGGTTCTAAGGCCTTTGCCTCCAAGTATAAGAATGAGTTTATGGATAAGCACTTCTTAGGTGTGATCAACCTCGATATGTTGGGCCACGACTCTAAATTTCTCGATAAGGAAAAGAAATTTGGCAATATGAAGACCTATATTCGCAGGCCCGGTCATAGTGGTTATATGAACGATAACCGCCTGGCCAAGCGTTTAGTGGATATCGGAGATCGCGTGAGTCCTTCCATTGATTTTAAAATAGAGGCCAACCAATTTAAAAATTCTGATAATGTCAGCTTTTGGCGCGAGGACTTGAGTGCCATTACCTTAAGTGGTGACTGGGAAAATGACTTCGATAGCAAGCGCTACCATTCCACGGGAGATTTCGTGGAAACCCTTAATATCAATACCTTTTATCGGGCCTATGAGTATATCGTGGGGGCCGTGATGGGGATGGCCTTTGATATCAAGGGCTAAAGACTTCGACTTGATAGGCTCCTTCTTACATAGATCTTTTCTCCTAGGCGCTCGCGTGCTAAAGTGCCGGCCATGAATCTTGAATACCGTGAAGAAAACACCACTAAGACCGTCATCGTAGGCATGAGTGGGGGAGTTGACTCCTCTGTGACTGCGGCCGTGCTCAAAGAGCAGGGCTATAATGTCATTGGCATGTTTATGAAGAACTGGGAAGAGGAAGATGAAAATGGCGTATGCCAGGCCTCTAAAGAGTTCGCCGATGTGATTAAAGTGTGTGAAAAGCTCGACATTCCCTATTATTCGGTAGAGTTTGTAAAAGAGTATCGCGACCATGTTTTTCAAAACTTCCTTGAAGAGTACGAAGCGGGCTTTACGCCCAACCCAGATATTCTGTGTAATCGCGAAATTAAATTCAAAGTCTTTTATGAAAAAGCGATGGAATTAGGGGCTGACTACTTGGCCACGGGCCATTACTGCCAACACATCAATATCGATGGGAAATCTCGCTTAGTTAAAGGGGTCGATCAACGCAAGGATCAGACTTACTTCCTCTATACCATGAAAGAAGAGGTCTTAGAGAAGGTGCTCTTTCCCATTGGTCATCTCGAAAAATCCGTAGTGCGCGAGATCGCCCAAAAGTATGACCTCGCCACTAAAAATAAGAAAGACTCCACGGGGATTTGTTTTATCGGTGAGAGGAATTTTAAAAACTTCCTCTCTCAATACCTACAGCTTAAGGCCGGTGACTTTGAAACTTTAGATGGTCAAGTGGTTGGCCGCCACGATGGTTCCGCTTACTACACCATCGGTCAGCGCAAGGGGCTTGGACTTGGTGGCCAAGGTGAGCCTTGGTTTGTTGTGGATAAAGATACCGAGCGCAATGTGGTCATTGTTGAGCGTGGTGAGATGCACCCCGCGCTCTTTTGTGATGAACTGTGGGCCGAAGAGCTCTCCTTTGTCGATCCCAAGTTTTTAAAAGAGGCGAGTTTTCCCATGAAAGTGGGGGCCAAAGTTCGCTATCGCCAACCGGATCAAGAGGCGGTCATTGAGTCTTATGAAAACGGCCTTTTACACGTGACTTTCAAAGAACCCCAACGGGCCGTAACCTTAAGGCAGAGTATTGTCTTCTATAGTGACCAAGCAGGAGAGCGAGTCTGTCTAGGTGGTGGAATGATCGGTAAGCGTGGCCAGACTTATTATGAAGGCAATAAGGCCCTTCCCAGTGGTCTTGAACTCAATAAAAGTCCTAACTAATTCTCTAAATATCCAATTTTAGGTTCTCTAAAAACCTTATTGTCACAAAAAAAATCTTAACTCTCGTTAAAAACCAGTAAGATTTCTCGATTTAATCCGATAAGAACTCCATGAATAAGCGCTTATTTTTTGTATTTTTAATTTCGGCATCGTTCTTTGCCTCCTTTGGTCTTTCTAGCTGGGCCGTCGATAGCGAAATCTACCGAGCCGAAAATAGTTCCTTTCACTTAGTGGGAGATAGCCTAAGTGTTAAATCCGTAAGTAATGGGGAAACCCTACAACTTGGTCATGATACCTACTTACGTGCCTTATACGACGATCAGAACCTTGGATCTTGGGATGTCAAAGTGATGATTGTTGATGAAGATAATATTCCGATCAGTGGTGATACTTATCAAACTTCACGAAAGTACTTTAACAAGTCTGTGGCCGTAAAGTTCTCTGAACGTCTTGATGTCCTCGATGAAAATGGAAAGGATAGAAAGGTTCCTGCCGGGGTTAGGTTAGTGCGAGTGAATGATGTCTTTCAAGGCGGCTGGCGCTATTATGCCATGGTAATGGTCAACGATCTCGGGGAGACGATTGACTGGAATGGCAATCCGACGAAGAACCCTCCTGTGTTAAAGACCAGTATGGGAAACTATGATAGTGCCGATCTTAATTCTCATCTCAATGAAGTGATCTCATCACTCGTTTCCAAGAAAGAAGTTTTAGAAGAAGAGGGGACTCTTCTAAAAGTAGAGCCCCATTGTCCCGGCTGTGAAGATCAAGAAGAGAAGAGTGAACTCATTCTCGATACTGCAACTCGTCCCATTCCTCGCCCCGAGGGACTGAGAGCTCCAAATTTTTGGAACGAAGATACAATCCCTCATCAACTGGTGATGGATCAGCGTAATTCGTTAAAGGGAAAGAAGGGTTGTGAGAGTGATCGTCGTAAATATGAAGAAGAACTCCTCGATAAAACCAGTTGGGGCCATTTAAGCGTCGATCAAAGGGCCGATAAAATCTATGAAGTGGCCAAAGAATCCTTTGCTGCTATGAAAGAAGTCTCAAGTGATCGAGGTGGTTCAAATAATTACGCGAACTCCGTGAATGCTAATTATATTTCTCCAATCATTACTCCTGAGTTGGTTACTTGTATTGCCTTTCAAGAGACCTCGGGCTCATTAAATCCCATGATGCAAAACTATACCTATTGCAGCAATACGAAGGGAATGACCTCTACCGCTCATGGGTTGGGGCAAATGACTCGTGGGACATTTAAGAAAATGAAAAATCACCCCGATAGTGACCAGTTACCTTATACCACCAAGTACTCGCAGAGTTTAAGGGGGCGCTCTGTGCGTGAAGCGCATCAGTACTTAAGTACGGATCCCCATTTACAGTTGGAAGTCTCTCTTCGACTGCTCAATTTTGAAGTAAAATTTGCGAAATGGAAGAATCCTAACGCCAGTAATGAAACTCTTCTCAAAAAGGCCGTGACTCAGTATGATCACGACAATAAGTCTAAATACGTTAAGAATGTCTATGACCAGTGCATACCCTGTATGAAGAAGAAGTCGGCAAAGGAGTGTTATAATGAAACGTGGGATTAGTGTATTCGCCCTATTTCTTTTGATCTCTTTTAATATCATGGGCAAGGCCACTCTTGAGGATATTAAAAATCTCCACTTGATCCACTACCAACAGATTGATCTATTAGAAGATCCCTATCAGGCCTTGGTCTATTATGAAAAAGGGGATGAAGTGATTGAGCTCTATAATGACAAGAAATTGGTTTTCAAAAAGAAGATCAGCTCCGTCACCGATGGTTTCAAGAAAATCGATTTTAAAGTAATGGATGAATCAACCACTCCATATGCTATTATTCAGCAGCAAAAAGGTGTGCACGGAGAACAGGTGATGATTATTTCATTGGCCGATGGTAAAGAACTCTTTCACCAAACCAGTGCATGGCCCATGGAAATTATCATCGACCATAAAGGCGTTGACGTTAAAGTCGTCGATGAAAAAAAGAAGACTTCTCAAAAGAGATGGCGCCCTTAGTTCAAGAGTTCAAGGGCCTCTACCATAGACTGGGATCGTTGAGATCACGCACACGCTTAGGCTTCTTCTGTTCAGCGCTCTTTCGCGCTTCAAAACCCAAACATTCACGACCAGACTCTCTCTTAACCACTTGATCAGGAAACTGAGTGGTGCGCATTCCATAGAGCTTACAGCCCCTTGGGAGTGCGGGATCAAAAGTCGAAAAATAGTGTTTGCACTTCATACAAGACATAGGGAAATCATAGCAGCGAAGGGCCGTGCTGGTGAATGTCAGGAAATTTCTTCCGTCTACTTAAGTCCAATAAGCAGGAGGCCATAGTCGACGAGATCACTAAACATATGAAAGATTAGGGCAAAGCACAGTACCTTGGTTGGGCGAAACATAAGCCCCACTGCATATATCCCTAGGGCCGCATAACTGTGTAGTAGATGATGGCCCACACTCAGACGGTGCGGATCAAAAATAGGGGTGGAGAGTAGGTGATCCAGATCCACCAACATGCTGGCACAAAAAACTCCATAGACCTTCTTCCACAACTCTTTGTCATAGGCGCGAGCTATAAAGATAGGTGCAATAAAGTGCAGTCCATAGTGGATAATAAATCTAATCGATAAGAACATAGATTGATTAAACTATTTGATAGAGCAATTGGTAAGTTCTTTAGTTTGAATAATTGGGAATTTTTATTAAAGAGATATGGTGCCCGGGACTGGAGTGCCAAAGCACCATTTTTCGACCTTCGCAATTCTGCCAATTTACCGAACAATTTTAGATACTTAATTCAGCTTTGGGCCTTCGCTCTTTTTGTCTATTTTAAAAGAAGAGCTCGGTTTGCGAATCTTGAGGGCGAACGATGAGCTACTTGTACCATATCCTGATCTACTTGAGTGTATACAGCATCGCTGCTCTTGGGCTGAACATTGTCGTCGGCTACTCGGGTTTGCTGTCGATGT
>JBFHGF010000267.1:0-4930 GCA_041583335.1 Bacteriovoracaceae bacterium | reverse complement strand
TACTCAGAAGCTGTTTGCGTGCAGCCGTGTAGGGCAACAACAAGAGGTACTTTTCCTTGGAGTCCCTGTGGAGCATATTCATACATGGAAAGCTCTCCTGGGTTGGAACCAAAGTTACTTACTCTTTGGATTTGGGCGAATGCACTGGCACTCAAAAGTAGCGTTAAAGCGATGCTCATTATTTTCATTTTGTCCTCCAACTATTAATTTTATGAAAACAAGCCTAACGTTTTTAAATGGTGAAGGACGAGCCCGAAGATGGACACATAAGAGAAAGACGGTTTTATACACAAGTACAAAACCGTTCAATATCAGGCATTTACATAAAGAAATGAAAGAAAAAAGTGGTTATTTGTAAGAACCACTTTAGCGTTTAGCTTTGATTAACCCTTGTGCTTTACAAATAGAAGTAGAGTCAAAACCTAGGCCAAGGGAGGGAAGGGTCGCTTCAAAAGCGTACTCAATGTCATCAACATTACACTGAAGATTTCTCTTTAAGCACTCTTCAGAAATGGCCATTTGAATTTTCGGTTTAAGGTTTTCGGCTTGTTCCCCTTCTCCCCTTTCACAACTATTGGCCGCTTCAAAAACACTGGGCACATAGCGCTTATTCTCTTTCTTAACGATCACAAAGGGATGATGAGAAGTTGCCATCAAGGCCGCACCAAAGCGATCCAAGAAGAGGTGGTCGTATTCTCCAGTGAAATGGCCAATCTCATGTAAGAGCATTGTGACGGCCTGCTTTTCAGTCGTATTTTGATTTTCATTCATGGAAACCACAACCATGGCCGTGGGGTCTTTATAGAAACAAATAGAGTTCTCATCGGGACAAGGAGCATCTTGAAATTTAAATTCAAAATTATCGGCATAGAACTTCAATTTAATATAGCGGGGACTTCCCTCAACTTCGGCCATTAGCCACTCTTTAAAGTAGTCCTCGACTTCAAGGTGCTTAATCGTGTCTTCAGTAATACTCGAGAGAAGCTCACTAGCTTCTTGGCGAGCATTAGCAAAGAGAACCTTCACATAGTCAGTTCCATTTCCTGGTCCACTTTCAGAATTTAAAACTGGAGCAGCAAACCCTCTTAGGGAGATCAAAAATAGAATGAAAGCATTGATAATGATTTTCATAAGGGTCCTCTTATTTACTAACTCTAAAAAACTGTACCGCTAATTGGTAGGTCTTGTCTCCATCTGATTTTTCCATCAGATGGCACATATCTTCTCTAAACTTTAAAATCAATTGTTTGGCCTCATCAAGTCGAGAGGAATCAATCGTGAGGGTGCAAGCATCGTAACAACGCTCCTCTACACTTTGTTTACTTATTTGATCACTGGCCAGGGACAAAACCTCACGATGGTGATTTTGAATCGCGATATGGGGACGATCTTTAGGAGTGGTTAACCTCTTTGAAGTTTTAACAAGCTTATCCCCTTCTACACTAACAAGACCCATTCCAATCAAACGATTAAGGGCCTCATCAATTTCCTCAAGAGAATATTGCTTCACTAAACGCTTTTGAATCCACTGCGCAGAGTTTTCAAAAGCCGGTTGCTGAGTAAGTTCTAAAATCGCCATATGCAACCATTTGCTGATGATTTCAAAATACTGCTCATTGAGCAAAGTACTTTCATTAGAAGGATGATAGAGAAGGATTTGTTTCTCATAGAAATCCTTCTCTGCCCCTTGGGCCGTATGCAGGCCAACGATTGCTTCAAAGTACTTCAGCTCTTTTCCAGATAATTGTAGCGAATTATTAATCGTTTCAATATTGGATGAGAGGATTGCTTTCTTCTCATTCATCCATCCCGAGAGTGACGAATGCGAACTGAGTCCCATTTGCTTGGCCCACGCACGCACCGAAAAAGAAGGATTCTTCTCCTTTTTTTCCTGAAACACATCACCAAGGTATTTGTGGGGATGAATGTAGTCAAAAACGCTGATCAATGGGGGCTCCTGCATTAATTCCTTTATTTTATTTACAATTTTTAATCGAAAATGCTTAGGTGCACAGCGCATTATTTCCATAAATATTGATTATATCAAACCCTCTCACTATACTTACGTTCATGAAAATCAATCAATATAATCTCGATGAATACTCTGCTCTCCTCTTTGATCTTGACGGTACACTGATCAACTCCATGCCCCTGCATAATAAGGCGTGGAAGGATGCTTTTGCGGCCAACGGAGTGACCATCACAGAGGAATTTCTTCAAGAAACAGCCGGAATGAAGAGTGTTCGCATTGTTGAGATCGTCAATGAGCGCTTCAATATTGAGCTCGACCCTAAGGCCGTGGCCCGCCAAAAGAGAAATCAATACCTCAGTACCCTTCATAAAGTAGAGGTCGTGGCCCCCTTACTGGAAATTCTAAAAAAATATAAAGATAAGAAGCCGATGGGGATTATTACGGCCAGTAGCCATGAAGTTGTTGATCAGCTTCTGCCTAAGTTAGGAATTGAGCACTACTTTCAATCCATTATTTGCGCAGATGATACCCAACTTGGCAAAGACACCACTGAGCCCTATTCACTGGCCTCAGAGCAATTGGGTACGCAGATGAAAGAATGTATCTTCTTTGATGATGGAGATGTTGGCCTCAAAGGTGCTCGACTCTCAGGGATGGATGTCGTTCATGTTGATATCACCACACCTGAAGTTTTTAAGGCCTAGATGTGAAGATCGCTCTGGCCGGTGCTACGGGACTTATTGGAAATCTTGTCGTTCAAGAACTTCAACCTAAGGCCAATATCGAATTGACTACTCTAACCCGCCGAAGCCTCAGCACTGAAGCTCCCCACCACAATATCGTCATCGACTGGGATCAGTGGGAACCCAACACAACAAAAGAGAGTTTGGACGCTGATATCTTTATCTGTTGTCTTGGAACAACCATTAAAAGTGCTGGAGACCAAGAGAGTTTTAAAAAAGTAGACTTTGGATATGTAAAGAAATTTGCCGAGGCGGCCCAGGCTTCTGGTGCTCACAAGTTCATCTTTGTTTCCGCCAACGGGGCCAATGCGCAATCTTCTATCTTTTATAATCGAGTAAAAGGTGAAGCAGAAGAAATGCTTCAAACCTTCAAGTTCTCGGCCCTCGCTATTTTAAGACCTTCTCTTTTAATTGGAAAAAGACAAGAAAAACGTTTTTCAGAAGGTATTGCCCAAGCGATCTCTCCCCATCTCGATTTCCTTCTTCAGGGATCCCTAAGAAGATACCAATCCATTCGCGCTGAACAAGTGGCCCATGTCATTTGCTCCCTTTGTGAATGCAATTGGCAGGGGCTAAAGGTTCTGGAATCAGATTCACTTAAATCCGGTAAGTTGGCATAGGCAATAAATATTTATAGGCCATAGGTCCTGCTAATGATAAACTTAACCGAGTAAACTAACTATCCTTCAAGTCGGAGTATTTATGAAGTTATTGATCCCATCCCTTCTTTGTTTGTGCACCCTAAGCTGTTCCGTTAATAAAAGAGAGCTCTCTTCAATTGAAGTCTCTGAAGAACAGCCACCAGTTGAGCAAGGTGAAGTATGGGGGGCCAAAGAAATGGAAGGGGCCAGAATCATTCGCGGTCAGTTTCGTGATAACTTGGAAGAGGCCACCGGTGATAATCCACTGATGAAGCGCGATGCCCACCCCAAACACCACGGATGTGTTGAGGCCAAGCTTGAAATAGATAATCAAAAACTTCGCTCTCAACATAGAGTCGGCCTATTTGAAAATCCAGGAAGCTACCGCGCGGTAATTCGCTTTTCCAATGGAGATCCTAATCCTCTCAAGAGTGATCGCGAAAAAGATGTTCGCGGTATGGCGATTAAAGTCTTTGGTGTTCCCTACGACAACTACCTCACAGAGACGGGAGTAGAACAGACGACAGGGATTCACGATTTTGTATTTATGAATAGTGATCGCTTCTTTATCAAAAACCCAGAGCACTATGGAAAGTTCATGGATGCAGTTGAAGGCGGAGGTCTTTCTCTCGCAGGTTTTGGTATTTTTAGTTTCCTCAACCCAGGTGATCAATTTCTAAGCGTACTCCTCAAGGCCTTCAATATGAAAGTCGCCAATCCCCTCGATATTGACTACCACAGCGCGACTCCCTACAAGCTTGGACCAGACTCGATGAAAATGAAATTCAAAAGCTGTAAATCCAAAAAAGATACCTTCGATAAAAAGAGAGGAGACAACTACCTCTCTGAAAAACTAATGACCTACCTCGATGGTTCTGATTCATGCTTTGAGTTCTATGTTCAACCCAACAAGGACCCCAAGAGAAATGATATCGAAAATGCTCAGAAGCATTGGAGTTCAAAGAAGAGCCCCTTCATCAAAGTGGGAAAACTCTATATTCCAAAACAATCTAAAGAGTCCATTCAAGCGAGAAATGAAACCTGTGAAAATAGCTCTTTCAATCCATGGCGTGCCCCAGTGGCCAACCGTCCGCTAGGTGGTGTGAATCGTATTCGACTTGAAGTCTATGTGAAACAAGCAAAAATGCGCCAAGAGCATAATGGAGTGATTTATCCAGGGCCATCTTTCTAGGCGCAAGGAATCTCTTGTCATTAACATAAGCGAAACTTACGATATTCTTTGTGAAGAAATTTAAATGTAATGACCCTTTTCCACTATGGGAAATTTTCTTTTATAGCGCCCTAGCTCTTATTCTCTTCAAAAGCTGGGGCCTCTCCCGCCACTTTCTAGACTTTGCTTACTTCTTTGCTCGCTTCTTTGCTTGAGAAGGACGCTTTCGACCTCGCCTACGGTTATTGGCCTTAGGCTCAGGAAAATCATGATGAAAGGGATGATTGAGAACAGGTTCGATTTCTAATCCGATTAATTCTTGAACGTTGCGAAGTAAGGGAAGATCTTTTTCACCACAAAGAGGAATCGCCACTCCCTCGCGACCAGCACGGGCCGTTCTTCC
>JBFHGF010000266.1:0-4952 GCA_041583335.1 Bacteriovoracaceae bacterium | reverse complement strand
AATAATTTAAAACACTCATTTTGTATCCCAATATTATGCCTTTTGTTACACGCAAAACATGACTCAAATCAGCTTTGTTCGCGATATTAAAAAGCAAAGTAGGGGGATGAATTCTTTGGAATATTATCCTGCTATTTCTAAGAGAAGTCCTTCAAAAATATTTTTCAAGTCTTCGTCAATCTCAAGATCAATGATCTCTTTGATTAAGGAACGGTCAATAAAGAAGACTTCGCTCTTGGCCTTTATTTGTGCGCCGTAAACACTCTTTTCATGGAGAATGAGTTCACGCAAGCCAAATATGGATCCGGGCTTTACAGGAATGCTCTTTCTTCTTTTCTTCACAAGATTGACGTCACCTTTAAAAAGGAGATAGGCCACTATAGGGGTTTGCCCTTCGTAGTAAAGGTCAGAGTCTACACTGTAGATGTGGTTTTCAGAGATGGACTTAATTCTTTCAAGAATTTCATCACTGACTTCGATAATATTTTGTTTCGATACTTTGGCCGTCATAATGATTAGACTATAAACAAGGATCGCGATAAAAAATATAATCTATGTCAGGAAATTAAGAAAAATTAATAAGCAACATTCGCCCATTCGATAAGTTCTTCTTCGTTGGCGATAAAGATTTTTTTACCTTCTTGCTCTATTAGTCCTGCATCTTTGAATTCGGAAATAAAGCGAATGAGAGTTTCATTGGCCGTTCCAATCATGGTGGCCATTTCTTCTCTAGTAAGTTTTAAGTTAATGAAAATTCTTCCGTCTTCTTGTTTTTCACCATGGGATTCTTTCAGAAGAAGAAGAAGTTCTGCAAGCCTTTCCCTAACGTTCTTTTGATGGAGAGAGGAGAGTTTATTTTCGGCAGCTCCCATATCAGTGGATAGCTTTTCGATGACACTCATAGATACACTTGGTTGATCTTGAATGACTTTCATAATGAACTTCTTATCAAGAAAACAAACTTTGGTATCTTCAAGTGCTGTTGCAGTGGCAGTATAGTATTGGTCAGTGAAAAGACTACGATGTCCTAAAACATCACCAGCTGTGGCAATTCTTACGATGGACTCTTTCCCGTCAGCACCGATTTTAGTGACTTTAATATTTCCTGTACTAATACAGTAAAGTCCAAAGGGGTGATTACCTTGAACAAAAAGGGTTTGCCCTTTTTTATAAACGTTTGTAACTTTGTGTTCGGACACATCTTTTAGATCTGTTGCTGCTAACTCACAAAAAATACCCTTACTAAGTGAAGGACAGTGTTCACAGGAGTTTTCCGCTTTCTTTGTAATCATACGCCACCAGTAAATGCTAAAAACATAATGTTTTTATAATCTAGCATAAATCAGTAGAAAAGAAATGATCTAAATCAGGTATTTTCTTTTCTAAGTGTTGAATTTTATTGCTCTTGTTTACATTGATAATATGGAAGAAGAGCTTTTGTCACATATTATTTTGATAAAAGCGAAACTTAATCTTCTCTAAAATATCTGAAGTGTCGCCCCAGTCGAGTTTTGGGGAGTCTGAGTAGGCCCTGAAGTGAATCACTTTATCTCCTTTAAAGGAGAACTCAAAGTGGGTTACAACTTTTAAAAATGAAGACCTTTTAGTGGCCAATACACGGTATTCATTCTCTTTAATGACTTCAAGTTGCAAGGTATTGAGAACATCTATAAGAAGCTTTATTGCTTGCTCTTTAGATTGCTCATAGGTGATGGGTTCAGAAAAGTGATTCTTACCTTGAACTTTACTTTGAAAACAAACGTCATGCTCTTCGCAACTGAACTCAGATGCTGAAGCACCTACTCCATAAATGAGGAGGAAGAGAGCAATGAGCTTCATGAGAGTCCTTTCTTTTGAATAAGGACATAGGGCTCAATTATGAGCATGGCAAATTTTTGGTCGAGGTCATCGGCAAATTGAGTGACCTGGTCTGTTGTCGGTGTATAGAGAAGGCCATCATCGAGCCATTTCTTAATCACCCCAACCTCATCTGTGGCCATGGCCTCTCCAACATCGACGATATCGAGTTCTGGTTCGAGGTAGTAGACGACTCCACGAGCGTAGTGTTCAGCTAGTGGCTTCCAGGTGGTTTCTAATACTTCTGAGGAGAGTTTTTCTTTTAGTTCCATATAGCGATCGGTCGAGGGCGACTCTTCCTGATTAAATTTGATTCTTCCGGACCCGACTCCCTCAGCTCTTTGAGCTTCGTTTGCTGGGTTATACGCTTCAAATCGCTGCGCTACTTGCCGCGCATAAAAAAAGGCCGGAAAGCCGGCCTATTTCTATCAATAAGAATACTAATTAGAAATCAGTAGCTTTAACAGTTTTTCTACCGTTGTTAACACATCTTTCTTGAGCTTCTTTAACAAGTTGGTGAACTCTTTCGTTAAGCTTATCAAGAGCTTCACCAGAAACATTAAGTCCAGTTGCTTTAAGAGCTTCTTTAGTTTTAGATCCAACAAGTAGCATTTCGATTTCTTTAGACATCATCATTCTCCTTAATGAGGGCATTAATCAGTTAGTAGGGATATTCTAGTGAGAAATAACAAGGTTTCAATGAAAACTCGCAGGGAAATTTTTTGTCCAAGGTATAGGTATAAGGAAGCCTTATCTTTGGATGGCGTGTTATCTCTTAAGTTACTGTATATATTGCCCTTCTTCTTCGAGTTGATCTTTTAGCGCAGCGACAAGATTTTCAAATGACATTTCTTTATCGCTCTTTGTGGGGTAGATTTTTGTGCCATGTTTGACATATATTTTAGTGAAGGGTTTGGGAATGCGAAATTGATCCCATGCAGAATTAATAGACCAAAAGGACTGAGGAAGCAAAATAAGGGGGACTATTGGTGTCTTCGATAGGTAGGCCAGTTCAAAAATTCCCTTCTTTGGGATGTGGGCCGGGCCTTTAGGTCCATCAACGGTGATGGCCCCAGGGATATCAGATTTTAATTTGCTAATCATTCCCTTAAGCGCCGAGCTTCCTTTTCGTGAGGAGGAACCACGCACAGGGAAGTGACCGAACTTGCTACAGGCATTGGCCACAATTTCTCCATCCTTAGAAGGGGAGATGATCATGGCATGAGGGACCTTTCGATAGGCGGTAAGAGCACTGATGATATTTTGGTGCCATAAGGCAAAGATATAGGTTTCTTTTTCAGGTGATATTTGTTCACCGATTCTCTCGAAACGGTAGGTTAGAGAGATCAATTTCACAAATAAGTAGGCCAGGTAGATCGCGAGCTTCATGAGGGCCGTTGGATATTATCCTTCTTGAGCTGGTTGAGAACCTTGGGGTTATCGCTACCAAGAAAGTCCTCCAATGCTTTTTTACAGTGTTGATAGTTCTCCCGTGAGGGGTCTTTAAAGAAATCACGAGCGGCCAAGGCGTACTGGGCCTCTCCTTTTGTTCTCGATTTCTCTTTGGGTATATAGAGCTTTGCTCCTACAAATAAGAGAAGAAGAACAATAACCATTCCGAATGCAATAAAACGTAAATCCATATCCTCTATTCACCAAAACTTCTTCTATTGGTCAATATTAATTACTTTTATGGGCCATAAGATAGGACGCTGTTTACGCTTTAATCACTTATTTACATAGGCCGTATAAAGATTAGACATATTTGGCACCAAGTTTCAGTGACTTAGAGGCCTATATCTTGGCATCCTTCTTGCTCCTAATAACAGTGAATTAGTTTATTTTGAAAAAGAATAGAGAGGAGAGAAAATGAAAACCTTATCACTAAGCTTACTCGCAATGGGTATCGGGCTATGGACACCGTCCATTCAAGCAGCACCTTTTGATCATCCTTGTGAAGTTCTATACTGGAAAATGAATAAAGAAGAGGACTCATCACAAAGGTCACTTCTCAACAGAAGATTCAGCACATGTGTTGATCAGTTTGGAGAAACAAAACTAATTAAAGAGGCGAAGGAATATCTGCGCGACTCTGTTGATCATGAAGCTAAAGTTGAAGAACAAGTCCAAGAGCAAATTGAAATTGCTAAAGGAAAGCGATCTGGAAAAATCGTTGTAGAGCTGAGTGAAGAAGAAATTATCAATCATGAGAATAATCCCTTGGGCGCACCTTTGGTAAGTGATAGTGAGATCTTTGAAAAAGGAAAAATCAAAACCTATGAAACGTCAGCTGACAATGTATGTAAGTACCTTGGCTATGATAAAAGTATAGATCATAGAAAGAGTGACCTCTATGATAGTGGAAAGCGTTCTGATCGAAGTGAAATGCCGGCCGAGGCGCTTGAGTTGAGAAAGAAGGGATTTTTTGGTGGATTTAAAACAGAGCCAATTGTTCATAGAGTAGCCGATCGCAAGAAGTTATCATACGGCTTTGCTTATCGCTACTACACTTCAATTTCGTGCGAGCGTGAAATTAAAGAAGGTGAAGATATGCAAGACTTTGATATCGATATTAATGAAATCACTCGTGTGGTAAATGCGAAAATGGAACCACCAAAACTCAAAGATGATGTTGCACGAATTTTGAGTTTGAGTCGATCTAATCCCAAAACTGCTGTCGGTGAAGATGCAAGTGAAGATGGTGGTGAATTTAGAACGAAAGAATGGGATGATAATCCATTCATCTACAGCAGTACCATTAGACAGTAGAAGTGCAGATAAAATATTGAAATGAAGTAGGGGGGGGCGGAAATGCCCCCCTTTTTTTTTATCGCAAGCAAAGAATTAAATTATTGATATAATAGGGGTAGGCAGCTTTATTAAGCACGGAGTTTTAATGGCAAATACCAGTACTAATGATGACGATTTTTCCCTAGTAATCTTGTCAAGTGTAAATCCTGAAAGGGAGTTGCCGACAGATGTCTATATTTACGTTGATTCAAAATATATTAAGTTCAAGTCGAAAGGTGATCAAATTGGATCAGAAAAATATGATTACTTCTTAAGTAAAGGGGTGAAGAATATCTACATTCCTT
>JBFHGF010000265.1:0-4955 GCA_041583335.1 Bacteriovoracaceae bacterium | reverse complement strand
CACGAATATTGACCTGTGGCAGTGGTGGAGCTTCTTTTTCTAATTGTAATCCGATATTTTCTTTAAGTTTCTTTCTTTCCCTTTTGGACTTAATGTCAGTTTCCTCGCCAAAGATGGACGAAGCTTGGTCTTGATTATTGCTGGCCGAACTACCAAAGATATCATCGATATTGGTCGAAGAGCTGGTATCAAGCACAGAAGCTCCAAAAATGCTTGCTGCATCGGCCAGTTCTTCTGGGGCTTGTTTATTCTCTGTTGAAGAAGCTGATTTTTCTTTGGCCACCTTTAAACGATAAGTAGGACTATTAGCATCAAATTTTTGAGTGAGAAGTTCTAGGTCTTTCGTTCCAATCTCAAGGGGATCTTTCTCTCCCACATTGATGGGGGTGAACTTATAAACTCGACCTTTACTATTCTTTCTAAAATAAAACCTTTGGTTGTGAATAACGGCATCAAAGGAGTGGGCCGAGTAGTAGTCGGCCTTAGATTTTCCCGTGATAAAGACATCAGGAGCTCCTAGAGCGCGATGTTCATAGCGGATGGATCCCCGCAGAATACGAATGAGAGTCTTGGCCCCATTTTGTTGGTAGAGGATGGAGACTCTGGTATTGGGTCCGAGTCTGATATAACTTTGCTTACCAATCTTTATCGTTGCTTTGGCCTGTGAGCGAGTAGCAATCCTTAGTTTATTAGAGATGGCATCTCCGCGACTTAAGTACTGAAGGGTGCGATCAAAGTTGGAAAGAGCAATGACGGTTCCCTCAGCAGAGACGACTTGACCAATAGGGTACTTATAACTGCGGGAGCGAAATTCTTGAGCGAGAAGGTGTGTCGGGCCTAGGGAATAGGTGAGCATTCCCAGACCGACAAGTGAATATAGGGAGAGGTGTTTTAACAAATTATTTAATGTGCATTTCTTTTTCTAAGAAACGCTTCGTGAGGACCATATCATTAATGCTTCCATTCAGTGTTCTTGCGTTCACTTTGATAAAGGTCTTTTGCACTCCATGGCGATCCATAATCGCTAGGTTTGGACGCCATAGCCCTTTATCTTCGACCCAGTTGGCATACTCTGCTGTTTTCAGTTTTGCTCCCTTAAGGTCAAAGAAAACAATTTTAAGGGTTATCAGGTCTTTCTTATCAACGAGAAGCATACGTTTAGAGTAACCAATATCGCGTGATTCTTTATCAGAGATAGGTTCAGCGGAAATTACATAACACTTTGACTTACCATCCTGACAAGAGACTTCCTGTGAGCAGGTGTATTTATTTTTCTTAAGGTCTTCTCCTTCAAGGTCGGCAAAGGTGAAGTCTGTACCCATGAAATAGTTCTTACGACTACCACTGGCAATACGTTGTAGCTTTTTGAGTTCTGGAATATAGAGCCATTGGTTATCTCCTTCTGAAGTTTTCCAGCTGAGAAGTCCTGAGCCTTTAATTGTCTTGGGAGAGTTGAAGTACATGACGGACTTTTTGTCGTCGTCACTTTTTTTGCGCATAAAGCGCTTCATGCCCCGAGTCTCTTTCTTTTTGGTGGCAATATCAAGGATCACAATCTCTTGATCCTCTTGCTCCGTGCTGGCGGATTGTTTCTTATTCTGTTCTTGCATAATGGAGGGGCCATCTTTATCGCACTTGGCCTGGGCCACAGAGGGAAGAATAACAGTTGAACTAACGAAGAGAGAAAAAAACAGAGTCTTTCGGGAAGGTACTTTCATATATTGATCCTAGATAAAAAAGAGTAATAGCTTAACAGTTTAAATTATTACAAAATTTAGAAAAAATTCTAGGAGAAAGATGGGTTAATTGGGACTTTGTGATTTTAAGTAAAATACTCGGTTTCTTTAATTCAACACTCTTTTGGTTAATGGCACTGCCGGCAGAAAAGGAATCTGATTCACCTTTGAGCAGCACGAAGAAAGTACCTTCTTCATCTACATATTTGTCGAGATTATGCTTACCGGTATTTAAAGTGAGCAACTTACCTTCTTTTATAGTGGAGTAGATTTCTTGGTTATTGAAGTTGTGAAAAACCAAAGAGTCATGAAGATCCGGCGCATTGATGAGTAGTGGAATTTCAAACTTTTTTAAATTCTTTTCTCTAGTGATAAAGAAAGAGAGGATCGCAGGACCAATATAGAGGTCGGAGATTACCGCGAGAACCAGAACATAGGCCGAGAGTGCCCCGAATTCTACCAGAGGAATAAAGCTAGAGAGGCCAAAACTCATATAGGAGAACGCGAGAGAAAGGCTAGTGGTTATAATAGGGATTACTTCTTCTTCAATAGTCATGGTGGCCGATTCAATAGGGTTATGGCCTTTGGACTCATCAATTAAATAGCGGCTAAAGAGATGGATGGTATCATCGGCGGCAATTCCAATCGTTATCGCGGCGACAATACTGGTTCCGATATTGAGGGGAATACCAAAGATCGCCATGATTCCAAAGAGTCCAAAAATAGGGAAGAGGTTGGGAATAAGACTGATCAAACCAATTTTGATACTTTTAAAGAAGAGTGAGAGCATCACGACTATGATGATGGCCATGGTTATCAATGAGTTCACTTGTCCCTTAACGATAGTGTGGGCCGCGTGCAAATTGAGAATATTCCTACTGGTAAGATAGAAGGAATTTTTATCCTTTGATATATGCTCTTTTAGGATCTCCTCTAATTTTTTGACAAGTAGGGCCGTTTCTCTGGAAGAGCTAATATCATGAGCAATTTTTAGGTTCACCTTCTTCTTATCTGTGCTGATAAGGGGATCGAGGTCGTCACGGCTTAGGGTGAGCATATACTGGGCAATAAGATTCTTAGAGGTTGGGACCTTAAAGTCTTCTTCTTTTCCTGAGATCATCTCTCTATTGAGAAGGGCCATCATCTCAGCAAAACTTTCAATATGCACCACTCCTGAAACTTTCTCTATTTCGTGACCTAGCTGCCACAGAAGATCGAGTTGTTTAGGATCACTAAATGAAGAATCAAGGGACTCTATCACTATGTGGATATTCTTAGTTCCACCAATATGTTCTTTGAAGTAGGAAATATCTTTTTTGACCTGAGTCGATTCCGCAAGCATGGCATAGGCATCGTTATCAACATAGAGTCTTAGTCCTAGAAGAGCATTGATAATGGCCAAGACTCCGATGATCCACAGGGCCTTCTTGGAAAGAAAGGTATGGAAGTAGAACTTGGTAAAGTAATTCTTCGTAATTTCAAAGATGGGGTTGCTCTTATAATTTCCACTATCATGATCTTCACTGGTGTGGTGACGTTGGAAGAGTCTAATATGCAAGGGGAAGTAAATAAGGGTCACCATAAAGGCAATGAAGAGCGCCATGGACGATACAATGGCAAACTCTTGGAGAATAAGGATATCACTAAAGCGAATACTTAAGAACCCGAGGGCCGTGGTGGAGAAGGTGAGAAAGAGGGCCTTTCCAATATCTTGACCGATAAACTTGAGAGAATCTTTCTGACTATGACCTTCATGGAGAGCATAGTGGTAAGAAGAAAAGATATGGATGATTTCCGTGGCACTTAACATCAGCACTATACTGGGGATTAGGCTAACCATCATTTGAACAGGAATGTGGAAGAAGCTCATTATGCCAAAGGACCAAAAGATAGAAAAGAAAGTGACCACACAGGTGACAAAGAAAGCAGATAGAGACTTGATAAAGAAGTAGAAGCTCATCAGTAGAATGAGTCCTATCAATGGAATATAAATCCTTTGCGAATCTTTCATTTCATGGGCACCAAAGAGTTCTACTTTGGGCTCTCCCGTAACAAAGGCTTTTTTAAAGTGAGGCTTCAAAGGTGCAAGGTAGCGATCGAGGTCCTCAGCTATGACGGCCAATTTATTATATTCGGGAAGGATAGGTAAAATGATGACCATTGAATTTTGTTTGCGGTTAAAGAGTCGTCCTCTCAACAAAGGATCGCGCTCCAAGGCATTGAGAGTCTCGTTGATATTTATTTCTTCTAGCTCTTGAAAAGCGGGTTCTGTATAGACAGTATCATCCATTGAATGAATAAAACTGGTGGTGAAGAGGGATTGTACTTTTTGGGCCTTGGGATATTTTTGCAGTTCCCAAGCAAGTTTTCTCAAGGTCGTGAGTTTTTCGGGAGTAAAGATCGCGGGGTCTTCAAAGTAGAGGATTGCCACGCGATCAGGGCCAAAGGTTTGAATACTCTCTTTATATTGGAGCATCTCTTTACCGTCTTGAACCAATAGGCGATCAAGGCTGGGATCAAAAGCGAGTTTCTTTATTTGCATGGCCGGAAAAATAGAGAGCACGGCAAAGAGTAAGATGGCCACATACCAATGTTGATAGAAGAAGTGCAGAATACTTCCAATAAAAGCTGCAATCGGTCCTTGAGGGGGGGCTGGTTCACTTAAGTTCTCAATAGTAGCTAGGGCACTTAAAGGCCGTGGAGTCTCACTCTTGTTTTCGCCAGCATCCATAAGCCAGTGGGTGAGGTCTTCGACACTTTGTCTCGCTAAGAAATGAACCTTGAGTCCAAAGAGGTCGTCGGCATTAATTTTGACTTCTGAATAGTAGCAGTCATCAACCTGAGCTTCTTCGACTTTATGAAAATCAATATCTTCACTTTCATTATTTCTTTTGAAGGTGATTTTCCCTCGTAAGGGCAGGGCGTGGTCCGACTGAAGGATCATATTATCCTTGGCCAATTCGACTACCTTACATTTAATTTCCTGTCCACTTGGCACCAGCTTCGCATAGAGCTCTGGCCTCGCTTCAGGAGGAAAAATCATTGTTTTCATAACATACCTTATGTGTTTGATTTTCGGCATTTTTGCCCTAAAAATGAAGGAATTTTTAAAAAGGAGTTGATAGAAAAAGCCCCATTGCCGAAACGATAGGAAAGGAGTGCTTGTCTATGAATGTAGAAATTTTCAGGCCGATGGGAATCTATGTGATCACATCCGGT
>JBFHGF010000264.1:0-4975 GCA_041583335.1 Bacteriovoracaceae bacterium | reverse complement strand
GGTGGATTTTTTCTATCAGAATTTCTTCGCCAACCTTGATGAGGGGCTCCATAGAGTCAGTAATCACGGTGAGTTTGTGTTGATCATTTTTATCAAGTAATTTCTTGAGCGCCAAAAAATCAAATAGGGCGGAGTTGTGCCGAGATTTAGTGGCGTTTTTCATTAATTTAGACCTCATATGAACGGGGTTGCTTATTGAGTATGATACCATGATATTATAGTTGAGTTTAGTTAGAACATAGAGTGAATATGAGCATCCTCGTTATTCAAAAAAAGGGTCAGTCAGACTGGAAGAGCTGTCAGGCGATCACCAGTAATCTTCATCAATCCTATGAATTGATGGGGAAGTCCATTGATGGCGAAGTCAAAACCTTCACCATTGCTGAATCCATTACCGACTACGAAGGGCTTAGTTTGGCCCATGAAATTTTGGAGCTCAAACCGAAGGCCCTCTCTTTTATTGACCACCATCCTCATCCGGCGCCTCTGATTCGCTCACTAAAGCGAGTATACGAAAGAAATAAGGCCCAGGCCCCTATGTTGGTTTTTCATATCTTTGGGGACTTTGTACTTAACTGCTTACAGTGGAAGAGTATTGAAGAGGAATTGAAATTTTTCAAAGTACAGTTTGTTAGCGCATCCCATAAGCAGGCGCGCCTTCTTGATTCATTTTGTCGTGATGACCGGGCCGAAGTAATTCCCTTTCCCATTTCTGATTTAGATTATTTTTTTTCAGAAGAGGTAAGGGATAAGTGTCGTGAAAAGTATAAGCTCGGCAATGAGTTTGTATTTCTCTATACGGGCCGTCTGAGCTATCAAAAAAATATCACTACTTTACTGAGAAGCTTTTCTACTTTTGTTAAAAACTTTGAGCAAAGAGCAAGGCTGGTGATTGCTGGGCCGATGGATGATTTGGCCATTCCTTACCTAGGAAAGGAGGCCTTACCCGGAACTTTCTTCTTTCATTGGGAAGAGTCTCTTCTGGAATATGGCCTTGAAGAAAAAGTACTCTATCTTGGTGATCTCAATAAAGAAGAGCTCTTTGAACTCTATAATGGCGCTGATTGCTATATTTCCTTGAGTACCCATAATGATGAAGACTATGGCATGTCTCCTGCCGAGGCCCTAGGGACGGGACTTCCTTGTGTTCTTTCCCAGTGGGGGGGCTTTATTTCTTTTGCCCATTACTTTCCTGCCATGGTGAACTTAGTGGAAGTGGAGCGTCAGCGAGAGCGTAATCTTCCTCAAGTACAGAGTGCTTTTAAGTTTATGGCCTCTCAGTTTATTCAAGGCGAAGATTTAAAAGAGCGCAAGGTGAGTTCTTTGAATATTCACGATATTTTGGGTATTCATGCCATAAGTAAGCGACTGGGACCCCTTTGCAATCCTCTCAACCGCTCAACCTTTCAAGGCTTCAATGCTCTTTTTTCTAAGTTATGTGCTCAATTTGAAAATAACCCGCAGTCTCCTTTTCGTGCGGCCAATGGTGGATATGGCACTTTCTATGAACAGGTCTATGGCGATTACTCCAAGAGAGATATTGGGAGGGATCGATAGATGGATGAAAAAAAGAATGAAAGTAAAAATCGTCTTCTTCCCTGCTACGGACACAATGCCAATGAAGAGACGGCCATTTTCAACAAGCGACCTTCATGGAATATCGAAGATACGATTGATGAGAAGTATCTTGAGTTTCTTGCGCCTCACTCGCGTCGCTACTTTAGTCGCTTAAGACCCCTCTTTTCTTTTGAAGTTAAATCATTAACCTCCCTCAATGCTTTTTCTCATGTGCTCCTTCAAGATGGAGTACTTTATTTAATGAGGTTCTTCCAACGTTTTCCCACTCCCCATGGCCTGATGAGTAAAATCTTAATTCATGAAAATTTAGGAACTTTGATTCCTAAAGCGTGGAAGGAGCATATCCTCTACTATCGGGTGCAGGGAAGTGAAGCCACTGAAGTAAGTAATAAGAAAAAAAACCTCTTTCTCTACCTAAGCTTCGCTCAGTTTCATAGCGATGAGGAAGCGATTTCTCAGTTGCGTGAAACTTTGAAGTCCTATCAGGGTAAAGTCTTTGTGGTGACAAATTTGAATATCTTAAGAGGGGAGGATTATCTCAACTATGATCGCTCCTTTGCTTTTAACCACGCTCATAAACTTTTTGCGGAAATTGACGTCGAGTTTATTGACTTTGGCAATCTAGGCAGTGCTCTGAGTACTTTCAAACTTGAATCCGACTTCTTGGTTTTCAACCCTTATCAGTATTGGTTTAGTGATTCCTACTTGGAGCATTACTTCTATAATCAAGGAATTTCACGTTCACCTGAGAAAAGTGAGAAATTTGATAAAGGTGATATATGTGAGTCCATTGCCCTGGGGCCTCATCATGCCATGGTCATTTCTGAGGATTTTGTGGCAAGTAAATCTACTCACTCTTTTCTCTATGAACAAATGCAGTATCCCCATGGTGAAACCTTCCAAAGAGAGCCTGTGGTGGATCGCAATATCGAAGATTATTTTAAAGTGAAATACTCTTCTCAGGCCTTGGAGAAGCTGGCCTTTAGTGTGGCCAAGAAGTTGAGGAAAGAAGCTTAATGAAGTCTTTTTTTCAACGCTTCATTATCTGGATTGGCCCTCTTCTGCCTTTCTTTCTAAGGCACCTCTTCTACCTCTTTCCTTTATTTAAACTGAAGAGTTTCCTCTATCTTTTGGGAATGCAGGCCTGGGCCAGAAATAGTGTTTATTTCAAAGAAGAGGTTTTTGGATTATCTGATCTCGATATAACAATCTATGCTCCTCAAGGACTGGCCCTCGGGTCATTAAAGAAAAGGATGATCACGTATTATCTAAAACTGCTGCGTATTTTCTTTCCCTTTGTGGGGGAGGTCGTGATTTACGATGATAGGAGCATTCGTGATTATTTGCCCCTTGCTTCGGCCATTGAGTTGCGACGAGACCCTCTTTTGTTAAAGAGAGTAGGAGGTGAAAATTCATATCATGATCTTCGCCAGGCCTTTATCCTCAATTGGATTTTCAATGATTATCATCGCATGGATCAGTCCATTTTACAGCGGCGTAATAAGGTTGATCGTTTTCGTAATCTCCTAGCAATGGAGAGTAAGTCGTTCTTTAGTGCAGAGGATCTTTTAATGGATCTACTCAAAGATTTTGACTTTCTCAAAGGGGAAGACAAGCGCGCTCAGTGGTTTGAGGCCTTACAGCATTTTCTTCGCGCCTATCGCATTAACCAAACTCCAATCAACGAGTGGTTGCGCGATCATCGCGCTTATGAAGAAGTGATTGCTCTGTGCTACCCCCAAATTTGGATGGGTGCCGCCATCCATAACGATAGTTTCTACGATACCCTTCATCGATTAAAAGGCAGAGGGCGTGAGGAAAAAGAGATTTTAGCGCAGCAAATCTCTTGGGAGTTATGGGGGCTCTATAGCAACTCTATTATGACCGCGTTTTCAGCGGAGATTGCCTTGCATCTGGACCATCTGAAAGATTGTGCTTGCGAAGTTCTGGCGGATCATTCACTGCTTGAATCTATCGAGAAATTGAGAGGTCTTTATGAAAGGGACTAAGTTCTTAGGCATAGGAAAGAATACCCATAATTCCAATGCCACTTTCTTAGAGGTCAATGAAGCCGGAGATTACTGGTGGGAAACCTATATCAATGAAAGGCTTGATCGCAAGAAGTGGTCGGGACAATGGCCTCTTCATTCACTACTGGCCTTAAAAGAAAGGCATGATTTTTCTAAGGCCATCGTTAGTGAGAACCGAGATATTACCTCTGCTGCTTTTCAAGAAGGTCTGTTAAATAAAGTAGCTCCTTTTTATGACATGCTGGAGCTTAAAGGCCTAAGAGAATGCACGAGTCATTCTAATCCTGAGCTCTTAACGTTTGCTCATCACCCGGCCCATGCCTATGCGCTCTTGGCGAGCCTACCTTTTGAGAAGTCTTATCTTCTCATTCGTGATGGTGGGGGAAGCCTTAGTGATGACTATCTACTCGACTCTTTTCACGAACCCCTTAACCCGCTAGAGTCAGGCATTGAGCATACTTCACTCTTCTTTTGGGATGGTGAGAAACTTCATTTATTGGATCAGCAGTGGTTGCGCTATGAAGATTCTGCAATTGAGGGAATTCGTTTTTCGCAGGGGATTGGTTCGGTCTATGAGAAGGCCGCTGAATTAATTTTCAAAGATGGGCAATGCTCTGGAAAAGTTATGGGTCTAGCAGGTTTTGGTGCTTGTGCGCAGGGCGAAGCCCGCAGCTATCCCTCTTGGCAGGCTTCGTGGCCATGGGAGAAGCGCTTTCAGGGAGGAGGCAAAGAGGCCTGGCAAAAGGATGAGCATTTAGAATTGTGGCAAAATCTTGCCCGTGCGGTACAAGCTCAATTTGAATATGATCTTTTAAATTATTTGGAAAAATGTGCTCAGAGGTTTTTTCCTCAGTGGGGTGAATACCCCTTGGCCATGGGGGGAGGGTGTGCTCTCAATTGCACGGCCAATTATAAACTCTATCAAAAGAAAATTTTTCCTGACCTCTATATTTCTCCCTTTCCGGGAGATGAGTCGATCTCACTGGGCACGGCCTTTGGCAGTGCTCTTTTGAGCAAAAAGGCCCACTGGCGACCTAGAGCTTGGAGCGAACAACGCTCTAACTTCTCTCCAACAACGGGAAACAAAGAAGAAGTGATCAAGGACTTTAGCAAGAAATATGACGTATCCTCGATTGAACAAGAACAGAGCTTGCTTGCACAAGTTGCTCAGATTTTAGAAGAAGGGCATGTGGTCGCCTGGTTTCAAGGAGCGAGTGAGTGTGGTCCACGGGCACTTGGTCATCGCAGCCTCTTGGTGCGTGCTGATCAAAAGGGAATTAAAAAGTTTCTTAATGATAAAATTAAATTTCGTGAAGAATTTAGGCCTTATGGCGCTAGTGTAATGTGGGAAGAGGGGCATAAGTACT
>JBFHGF010000263.1:0-4977 GCA_041583335.1 Bacteriovoracaceae bacterium | reverse complement strand
TATACTGATTTAAATGCTACTTCTAGGTCAGCAATAAGATCATCACAATCTTCAATTCCAACACTTAAACGTATTAGGTTATCAAAAATACCGAGTTCTTCTCTTACTTGCTTAGGGATTGAAGCGTGAGTCATAATCGCGGGATGCTCAATTAAACTCTCTACACCACCAAGAGATTCAGCAAGGGCAAAGAGTTTTACTTTTTCTAAGAATTTACGTGATTTTTTGATGTCTCCCTTAAGGAAGAAGGTGATCATTCCACCAAAGCCACTCATTTGAGTTTTTGCGATACGGTGTTGGGGGTGAGATTTAAGTCCGGGATAAACAACACGCTCAACTTTTGGGTGTTTTTCTAGATAAGCTGCAACTTTCTTTGCATTTTTTTGATGAGCTTCCATTCGCACGGCCAAGGTCTTTAGTCCTCTAAGCACAAGCCAAGAGTCAAAAGGAGATTGACTCGGTCCCATTGAATTTTGAAGGGTCCACACTTTATTGTAGAAAGACTTATTATTAGTCATCATACATCCACCAACCACATCGGAGTGACCGTTGAGGTATTTTGTCATGGAGTGGAAAACCACATCGGCACCAAGTTCAATTGGTCTTTGAAAGTAGGAACTCATGAATGTGTTATCAACAATAGACATCGCTTGATACTTTTTAGCAAGGGCTGCTGTTTTCTTAATATCAGTGATTTTAAGAAGAGGATTGGTTGGTGATTCAATCCAGAAAATAGCAGGTTTTAATTCTTTAAGCTTTTGTTCCACGAGCTTTAGGTCAGTTGTGTCAATAAAAACAACATTGTGTGTTTTATTGAACACAGTGGTAAGTAGACGATACGTACCCCCATAAACATCATCACCACAGAGTATCGTCGAACCTTCTGGTATTGCGTGAAGGATAAGAGAGGCCACGGCCAAACCACTGGCGGCCACAAGAGCATATTTTGCACTTTCAAGATCGGCCAGACACTCTTCAAGACGAGTTCTGGTAGGGTTGTGAGAGCGGGTGTACTCATATCCTTTATGCTTTCCTGGAGAAGACTGCACATAGGTTGAGGTTTGGTAAATAGGGGGCATGATAGCACCGGTTTCAGCGTCGGGATGCCCTCCTGAGTGAATTACTTTTGTTGCAAACTTATGATCTACTTTCTTTGCCATTATATACTTCCTTACGTTTAATAACTTCTTGTTTGTCCGAGATACTGAAGAACATCAATATTAGTTAAGATATCTACAATTTTTCCATTCTCTGTAATAAGCGCCACGTCTTTTTGAAGAAGAGCATCGGCCACTGTAGAGAGAAGTTCGTTGATATCAACAACTTTATAGTTTTCATTGAAGGCCAGTGAGATATTATCGTCTTTACCAAATTCTCCCATCATTACAGGTCTAAGAAGGTTCTTTTCTGTAACTAACCCTGTGATGTCGCCTGCTGAGTTTAAGCAGGGAAGTTGAGAAATCCCTTTCTTGTCCATCATGGAGATGGCCTCGCCAATAGTGGAGCTGTCTTTAATCGTAAGAAGTGGTCCATCTTTCTTGAGGGCCGCAAGTACATCTTTGATTTGTACATCAAAGGAGCTATCAAGGTAGCCATTATCGCTCATCCAATCGTCATTGTAGATTTTAGAAGCATAGCGATTTCCCGAGTCGTGAAGTAAAACTAATATTTTCTTGCGCTCAGTCTGTTTCTGCGCATATTTTAAGGCGCCAGCAATAGCAGCACCGGCAGAGCCTCCTGCATAAATACCTTCTTCTTTGAGAAGACGACGAGTCATTAGGAAAGATTCCTTGTCACCAATAACTTCCCATTTATCGATATTGGGAAAGTCATAGTTTCCAGGAATAAAGTCTTCACCAACACCTTCAAGAACATATGTTTTGGCCTCAATCATTTCACCTGTTTCTGCGTAGTGGGCCACAATGGAGCCTTCACAATCTACTCCAACAATTTCAACATTGGGCATTTTCTCTTTAAAAAAACGACCACAACCTGAGATCGTTCCACCGGTTCCCACAGTCGCAAGGAATACATCAAAATCGCCACCAGTTTGTTCGTACATTTCAGGGGCCGTCCACGTATAGTGGGTATCTCTATTGTGTAGGTTATCGTATTGGTTAACGTAGAATGAGTTAGGGATTGTTTCACTAAGGCGTTTAGAAACACTGTAATAACTTCTTGGATCTTCTGGCGCAACATTGGTTGGACAGACAACTACCTTGGCACCAAAGGCACGTAGATTATCGATTTTTTCTTTTGATTGTTTATCGGCAAGAACAAAAATACATTTGTATCCATGAACTGCGGCCCACATTGCAAGACCTACTCCAGTGTTACCCGATGTCCCTTCGATAATCGTTCCACCTGGCTTGAGTTTTCCCTCTTTCACGGCCTGATCGAGCATATAAGCACCGATACGATCTTTAGTTGAACCACCTGGGTTCATAAATTCCATCTTTACGTAGATGTCGCAGTTACAATCTTTGGTAATATGGTTGAGTTTTACAATGGGTGTCCCGCCAATTGCGTCTACTACGTTGGCCTTTGCGCCTTTCATAAGTGTCATTTCTAGCCCCTTCGCTATTACTATTTTCTACAAATTAAATTACATCTTTGATTTCTATGGCACCGGCCATCGTGGAGAGACGGGCAATTACAGAATAGACCGCTTCCTTGGTTTGAAAGTCATTATTTTGTCTGATCTCACTGATACAATATTTTCTAAAGACCATACCTGCGCTATTGAGGTTCTCTTGGGCATCTTTCTTCGAGTTCGCGCGGACAAAACCACCTACGGGTTTACCGCCAACAAGATAGATCGCTACTTCCGCGGCCATGTCATCATATTTAACCATTGAATCAACGCCTTCTTGGATGATTACTGAGGTAAATTTGATTTTATTTTTACCAATATTCATTTTGTCGCGCTTCTTACGATTCATTTCAACCATTTCTTTACCAGATGAAACAACAGAGATCCCCATTCCATAGGTTCCTTGGCTGGCCTTAACAAAAACCTTACTCTTTTCAGGAAGCTCGGCAAGAAGTTCATCTACTTTTGCGCCCAGGTCGTCGAGACCTTCTTTTGTTGAAAAGTCGACACCTTCTAGAGTCTTGTACTTCGCCATCATAAGGTTAGGGTCAACGGAAAAATTCTCTGCAAACTCTCGAATGACTTTGCAGTAAATCATAAAGTGCTCATTCTTTTGTCTTCTAAACCAACCAATTTGTGGAGTAGGGACAACAGGAGTTTTAATTTTATTCCATTCTATATCGAGAGGGTTTGATTGGTCATTGTTGAGAATACAGAGATCAAGTTCTGTTTCTCCGGCAAAGAGAAGACCATCATTCACTTTTGCGTTGTGGATTTCAATTTCAAATTTAGAGTGGCTAATAAGAGAGATTTTATCTTCATCATTTTCAAAGAGAACTTTGTCGAGTCCTAGAAAGTAAACTTCGAAACCAGCATCGCTAAGAGATTTTTGCAAGAAGGCCAAGTGATCAAGGTAGAATAGGTTCTTTGTATGAGATTCAGGAATGATCCCGATGGTATTAATACTCTTTTCTGGAAAATCATGCTCAATGGTTTCTTTGAAAATACGACTTGAGTAATCGAGATCCAAGAGGCACAAATTATTAAAGCCGGCCGGATAAATATTCATATCCACTGCTGCAAATTTTGTAGAACTCTCTCTAATATCAACACTCGAATAAATAGGGGTGGGCAGCTCTTTCATACGACTATCAATATAGTCATTAATTTCATTCCAATGAGAGGAGACAAAAGCTTCAAGCTCTTCTTTTGTATTGTATTGGTACTTCATAGACTGACCCTTAATGAGGTTTTGGGATTAAACTTCCCAGTTGTCGGCCAGCTCTTTTACATGAGATTGGGGCAGTGCGCCCAATACTTCAGGGAAGTAAAGTTCCGCTTTGTGTCCGACCTTATTCGACAAATGTTTTATCGTATTTTCCCTATCTTTCATAGACTGTCTAAGACGAATAAGTTCGGAATAATCAGGATTTGGGGTCCAGTTGTTGAGGTAGGGAGTGAGGGATTTATTTACAAGGAGATAGGAGTCCTCATGCATGAAGTGAGTGGCCTCACTTTGGAGTTCTTGAGCTTCTTCGTGCTTAAATTGCTCCACGCTAGTGACCAGAAACCAGTTGGAATAGGATTGCTTCTTGAGATTTTCTTGAAACTCTAGGGCATCAAGAAAAGAATGGCGGTTGATATAGAGTCCACTGATGGCATCGATAAAATCCTCTACAAAAGCAGCACCTGTAACTTTCTCAAGATACTTGAGAAGCTTTTTAATACCTGAGCTAACTAAGATAGAGAGTAGTCCTGGTTTGG
This sequence comes from Bacteriovoracaceae bacterium, assembly GCA_041583335.1. Classification (GTDB taxonomy): domain Bacteria; phylum Bdellovibrionota; class Bacteriovoracia; order Bacteriovoracales; family Bacteriovoracaceae. The sequence continues at coordinate 620 of JBFHGF010000263.1, read as the reverse complement.
TAGACTCTTCACCGCGAGAAAGCTTCTTTCCCATATAGTTGAAAATTTCAACAAAGGACTTATCAAAGAATTGTTTGATCTTTTCACTGGACTGAAGAAAGTCGATAAAGTGTTTTCCAGGAGGGGTATCTAATATAATCGTATCAAACTTCTTTTGTGACAGTTGGTACTGGACTTCAATAATGGCCATAATTTCATTCATTCCGCCATAGGGACGGGTGAGAATATTGACAATCGGATTATCGAGCTCTTTCTTATTTGCTGAATTTTGGGCCATTCGGTTTAAAGTGGCCTTGGGAGACATGAGGAGGGCCGAAAAGTGAATGCCTGGAGAGTCAAAGATAGCACCATCGATCTCGTGGATATCTCCAATTGATTCTCCTTCAAGGCCAAGAACTTGCTTGAGCCTGCGAGCAGGGTCAATGGTGATAAGGAGAACTTTCTTTCCTTTTTGAGCGAGATAAAGCGCCCTTCCTGTGGCCAATGTTGTCTTTCCAACACCCCCAGTTCCGGCAAAGATCTCAATTGGCTTTGAGGGGATCACAAGACTCATTTTAACCCCACAATGTAATTGGTTATGGCCACAACCAAATGTTTATTATCAGATTCAGAAAAGTGGG
>JBFHGF010000262.1:0-4977 GCA_041583335.1 Bacteriovoracaceae bacterium | reverse complement strand
CTGTATGAGTTAACCGAGCAATACAAAGAGCTTGCAGCGCTGGCAGATTGCGAAGAAATGAAAGAAGCCGTTGCAGATACGCTAGAAGGCCTTGCAGGGGAGTTTAACGACAAAGCATGTGGTAGGATAAGAGTTATCGTAGTAGAGCTCACCACCATGCATTTCAATAATTCCTTTACTTAAACTTAGGCCAAGTCCAGTCCCTTGGCCTATCGGCTTTGTTGTGAAAAAAGGATTGAACATATTGTCGAGTACTTCTGGGTTTTCTATTTTTCCCTGGTCTATAATTTTGAAAATGATATATTCGAGTGTCGCTTTGGATGTGACAGTAATGTGGGCGTCTTTTAAATGAGACGTTGCTTGCCAGGCATTGAAAATGAGATTGGTAAATACTTGGGTAAGGAGAGTTTCATCACCGAGCAGGGATATCGCATTATTGTCTATTTGTGGCCACTGGATGGAGTGCACTTCACCATTTTCTTCTATGATCTTTTTTAGATTTTCAAAAAAAGTATCTAAGGAAAAGGTTCTGAAGTTTTCCTTAGATTTCATGCGACCATAGGCAAGAAGGGACTGCACGATATTGTTAATGCGTGAGATATTATTGGTGGCCTTTGAAATGTAATTGATAATCTTGAGATGATCTTCTTGGTCAATATTGAGTTTTTCAACACTTCTTTCGAGTTGGCGTAAATTACCAGCGATCACCATCAAGGGGTTGTTGACCTCATGGGCAACACCCGCGGCCATATTACCCAGAGAAGCCAATTTCTTTGAGTCTTGAACTTCTTTTTCTTGTTTGATCATCTGCTCTTGAAAATTAGTGGCCTGGCGATCAAAGGCCACGGCAGTGAGAGTTGATGAAATAAGTAGCCCTATAAAACCAGCAAAATTAGAGGATGGATTATTGGGTGGACCAATAAAGAGACCCCATTGCTCTCCATAGAAGATGATCAATGAGAGAATAATACTGCCGATTAAAGACCAAATGATCATTTTCTTTTCAAAAATTAGGGCCGAGGACAGGGGAACAAGGGTTAACCAATAAAACGGAGAGCTTGTTATTCCTGAAGTGGAAAGGGAGCGTAGGACAATTCCTGTCACTCCACCCACCAGAAGGAGAATTCGCAGGAGGTAGTCATTCTTTATTATGCGATAAATAAAGGGGAGCAAGTAAAAATAAATACAGATAATAAAGAGAATGGAGAGTTTGGAATCGATAAGGGGGTATATACTCAAGCATCTCGCAATGCCAGTTAAGAAGACAATGGTCCCAAATATAAAGCACAAGCTTAAAGTAAGCTTTATTTTTCTCATACGATCGAGCAGGTGGACCTTTCTTCTATGATCCAATTCTCGTGCAATTTCATCATTGAGTTGCGAATTTTTAAGAAAGAAATCTAAGATTTGCATGGATTCATTTTCCCTTGATGTCTAACCTCCTTTATACCAATTTTTGAACCTGATGGTAAATGACTTTGGTTTGTTTATTTGAAATTTTGAATGCTTAGCTCATGAATTTCAGGAGTTGGAGGTTTCTGTTAGAAAATTTGACAGCTTATACTAAATTACAAAATCCATTCATCAGCTCCAGATTCTTGTTATGCTTTGGGTGTTTATATGACTACTAAATATGGGTACAACATTATGAAATACTTCAATGTGAAATCATTCACTCTTACTTCAGCTCTTCTCTTTGCTTCTCAAGTGACCGCAGAGCTACCTCACTTTCTTTGGGATAATCAAGATGGGGTTGTGAGTATGGAGAATTGCTCGATTAAGAGAATTCGTAAACATGATTTTCGCCTCAGCCGCTTCTATGGCCGTGGCAATAAGCCTACGGAAAACTTGCGAAATTATAGTGGAGTGTTGCAATCACACCTGATCAATTCTTCTATGGTTAAGATCACAGAGGGAAAATCAAAGAGAAGTTATGAGCATATAGAAGTGGTTGGGATAAATACCAATACTTCAGCAAAGTCGAATCGTTGGTTTTCTGAGCGTGGAGATAAGGGCTATCTTTATAATGAGTCTCTTGTTCCTTTGGAGGACTTTGTCTTTGATATGAACCTTTCCCAAACAAAGCTAAAAGAGTCATTTGCAAATGAGAATTTTGAGGGATCGGTAACAGGTGTAGATCTTTCAAAAAATATCTACTTAAGAATTGCTGCCGATAGTTCTTACTATGGTCTTTCTTGTGAAGGGGCCAGTGATAGAGATTATTTGATTTTTAGGGCCTACCAGAAAGATCAAGGAGATCGTCCACTCTTCTTGATGGGAGTTTCCTCGGAAGAGACCGCCATTTTCAAGTCTTTCAGTGCTATAGAAAAGACCACCGCAATGAAGTTTCTTGCAGATGTGGGAAATGAAGAACCTTTGATGGAAGGAATGATACAGTCAAATGTGATGGCCTCAAGAATAGGAGACGTAGAAAGCGTAGAAAGTGAAAAAGACGTCGAAACAGAAGTCCAAGAGGCCCTCGAAACGATTCCCCGGCCCCAGGCAAGACCAGAGAACCTTGTGGTCACCAAGTCGCTGCAAAAAATTGTTTGTATAGGAACGAGAAGCTTAAATGTAAGAAGTGAATCTCTTGATAAGGTTCTCTTTAGAGCAAAACTTGGCGAAGAAGTTAAAGTTTTTCAAGATTGGAATGCCAAAGAAGTTAAGAAAGTAATTAACGGGACGGAGCATACCTTTCGTAAAGTGTCTTTTCCCAACCGCGAAGAAAGTGATCAAAATATTGGTTACGTTGCAGACTCTTTTGTTAAGTCTGAAGATGACTGCCGCTTTATTGATAATGGAAATATTGTTAGAGGTCCTGAAACTCAGATTACAGGAATTGATGATGTGAGATGTTGCGACTTTCCAACAGTACAGAAACCTACTCACAGTTACAGCTCAGGAATGAGAAAGTTTGGAGCGGGGAGAAGTAAGGGCCGTACCCATGCTGCTTGTGATCTCTATCGCTATAAAGATGAACCGATTAAGTCGGTTGCTCCAGGTAAAGTTATTTCAAACTTATATTATTTCTATGAAGGGACCTATGCTCTTGAAGTCCTTCACAGTGGTGGCTTCGTGGTTCGCTATGGTGAGTTAACCGGATATAAAGCGACCGGGGTTAGACGCAATTCACGAGTGAAGATGGGACAGAAAATTGGAAAAATGGGAAAAGTAAATTCAAATTGCTGTCGTCCAATGCTCCACTTTGAGTTATACTCTGGGAAGAGAACAGGAAGCTTAACGAGAGAATCAGGTCGTTACAGAAGAAGATCAGACCTTATGAATCCAACTTCCTACCTCAATAAATGGGCCGATGGAGTATTCTAAGAAATGAATAAAAAGCTAATCATATCGGCCGTAGTCCTCTTAGGAGTTACGGCTTTTTTTCTTTTAAAAGACAATATTGAACCGTCGAAAGATACAGATGCCTCTTCAGCTGATCAAGTTTCCACTACTGAGCAAGAGTCTTCTCCCGCAAAAAAGACTCCTCATGGGAATACGTCTTCAAGTGCTGGTGAAACACCGATAGCGTTGAGTGTTGCCGTGGATGGAGAGATTAAGAAAACCCCCTTCATTCCAGAAAACAGAGAAGAAGAGAGTATGCATAAAATGAATCAAAAGCTGCAGCAGGTTTTTGAGAATAAAACGGAACCTAGAGAACTGATTACCTTCTTTGAAGAAGAAAACCTCGCCCCAGAGATGTCAGTTAATAGCAATGAGTATACGGGAACCATGATGATGATTCGTACCGAAAAGTCTATGCCCGGGGCCCGTTATTTTCATGCCCAGTATATGGGGGATGACCCTGAGCATACCTTCTTACAACACTTCTCCTACCAATTTAAACCGGGTCCAAAGAGCTTGGAGCGTGCGATTATGTCAGCGGAAGGTACTTTTCCTTTGGCCAATAAGAAGATCCATCGTGATGGGGACTTTATCACTTATGATATTGGTGATGATGGAAAGTATGAACTCTCTATTGAGAAGGCCAATTGGGAGAGTTTGAAGGATGATCCCTATAATGCCCATACGAAAGAAGATGTGGGGACTATTATCACTCGTATTGAACTTAAAATACATGATGAGGATGAAGATCACTCTGATCACGTTGAACCCTAGAATTTAAGAAGGTGAACTCATGGAGCTCACCTTCCTCAATATTAAATGATTATTCGCTCTTAGATTTTCTCGATTCTCTTTGTGCTCTACGCTTTTCTCTTTCCGCTTGAATTGTTTGCTTCATCTCTTTTCTTCGCTCTTTACTTTCTTTGCGTAGAGATTGAGCACGATCTTTGGCCTTCTCACGACACTTCTTGAGCGCCTCCTTATCGCTGGCACTAGAGATACAACTCTTGGTATCCTGAAGGGCCGAAATTCGTTTTTCAATATTGGCCACGGCCATTTGCTTGGCCTTTTGAAACATATCCTTTTTTCGGGCTTCTTTGTCGCCATCAGCGGCAAAGGTGGAAGTTGAGGCCAACGTGGAAAGTAGGATAAGCGTCATTGTGATCATTTTCTTCATGTTTACCTCCTAAAAAGGGTAAAAAGGGGTGGGATTTACTTTGTACACACTTATACGGTTGATCTTCGTAAAGGTTACGTTTTAAAATCAGAGCTATCTCTTTATTATCACTTGGTAATTATAAATAAGTTTTGAGGAAGCGCACATGAAATCTGATATGAAAATTGAAGTAAGAAACGCAATTGTTTCGGATATTCCTGGTATCATTAACCTTACTTCGAAAGTCTATAGCGATATGGCCCCGTACTCTTCGGATATTCTCCAAGGTCAAATCACCAATTTTCCCGAAGGTTGCTTTGTGGTGGAAGATCGCGACACCCATAAGATTTTGGCCTATTCCGCCAGTATTCGTTTGAAAGAAAAACGGATTATGCGGCCCCATACTTGGAATACCATCACAGGTGGAGGTTATGGGACCACTCATCAACACGATGGTGAGTTTCTCTACGGCTATG
>JBFHGF010000261.1:0-4979 GCA_041583335.1 Bacteriovoracaceae bacterium | reverse complement strand
GCTCTAGAGATATTCTGATGCGAAAGATGGTTGAGCATATTCATGCCTTAAATGAGCGCTATAAAAGCTCTGCTCCCCTTACTCGTCAAGAGGCCGAGGAGCTTTTGAAGGACTATCTAAGTACTGAATTTTTAAAAGATTTTAGTGAGGTTTGTGAAAGGCATAAAAGCGAGGATTGCTTTCCGATTAATAGAGAGTGGAATAACGCTTCTCTTGCTGCCCTCATGACTTATCAAAATAATGAGAAGAAATTGGAAGAATTATTTTTGCAAAAGAAGTTCTCTTTGAAGGATTTCTTTAACTTTATTCAAAAATCTTATGATCAATACTTAGACTCCGACAAAGAGTCATCATTTTCAGATGGCCTTTTCCCCTAGAAATTGAAAAAATAGGCGCTAATCTCGAGATTTAACGCAAAAACTCTGATGAGAAGCCATGAAACATATCCTCTTTATTGATCCCCTTGAAAAACTTGTTCCCAAAAAAGACTCATCCCTTCAGTTGGCCTTGACCTTAAAAGAGATGGGAAAAGAAGTTTACCTCCTCTTTGAGAAGGACTTTTTCTTTGTGAATCATGAAGTTCCTATTTTTGAATGCCATAAGTTTAGAGGGGCCTTTGTAGACCACTCGCCCTATATCGACAATTTTGTTCTCGAAGAGAGCGTGAAAGTTACTATGAATCAAGAAACAATTCTTCACATGAGAATTGATCCTCCTTTTGATACCCGCTACCTCAGATATCTGTGGATGCTCAAGGCCCTAAAGACGAGGAACGCAGTAAAGGTGGTCAATGACCCAGAGGGAATCCTCATTCATAATGAAAAGATGATTTGTTATGAATCTGAGAAATCTGTGGATACATATGTGGGAAGTTCTCAAGAAGGTGTTCGAAGTTTTGTGAACTTCCTAAAAGGAAGTGATGAGCAATTTCCGGCCATGATTATGAAACCCATCGACCTCTTTCAAGGGATCGGGGTAATTAAAATTGAGGAAGGATCTTCGCAAGAGAAAATTCTAAAAATCTTCAATGAGAAGAAGGAAGAGTTTAGTGGACCCGTTGTGGTTCAGCCTTTTATCAAAGAAGTGGAAAAAGGGGAAATCCGATCAATTTACTTTGCGGGCAAAGAACTGGGAAGTATTTTGAAAACTCCACCCAAAGGACAATTTCTGGCCAATATCGCTCAAGGGGCAACCTATAAAATGGTTGAACTCTCTAGTGAAGTGAAAGAAGAATGTGAACGCTATTGTAATGAACTTATGAAAATTGGGGTGCCTTGGGTGGCCTTTGATATTTTAGGCGATAAAGTCCAAGAGGCCAATCTCACTTGCCCAGGACTACTGGTTGAAGTGTCGTCGGCCCTTGGTGAGAACTTGGCCATCCCGATTGTGAATGGCCTAGAGTCCTCTTTTACTGTCGAATAGTATTACTGAAGTTAGGGTCTCGCTCCTCTTGTTTCCAGTAGCCAGCGTCTCCATCGGGCAGTCTTCCTAGTCCGTCGAAGATACTTGTCTTTTCTCGCTCCACCTTTCCGGCCGAGACAAATTTAAGTTGCTGGCCAAGAAGGGCATTGTCAAAGTGAAGCTCACAGGCTTCAAATTTACCTTTTTCAACAAGCTTCTGTTTGATGAACTTCATCTTTTCTTTGTAACTTACGAGATGCTGTTGACCACTTTGCTCGTAGTGAGCATCAAAGTCTTTTGCATATTCTTTAAGTTTATTAGCGCAGTAGTTATGACTTTGCTTGGTTAGAAAGTTGGCCGCTGTTGAACCAACAGTGTGGTAGCCATCTTGAAATTTTCCAACGATATAGGAAGAGCCATCTTGGGCCTTCCCGATAACCGTATGAGTACCATCTTTTGCTTTTTGGATAACAAAATCATATCCATCTTTGGCCATTCCAACCACTTCTTCTTTTCCATCTTTAGATTTTTTAATGAGGAGGTTTCCACCATCTTTTGATTTGCGAATGATAAATTGAAAGGAACTTGCTGCGGCATCCTTTGCAGCTTCGTAGCCATCTTGTATTTTATCACCGGTAAATGCTGCGGCAGTTTGCACTCCCGTTTTTGTTGCGTGATATCCGTCTTGAAGCTTTCCTACAATATATTCTCCGCCATCTTTGGACTTACCAATGACATAGTCTTTTCCGTCTTGTCCTTTTTGAATCACAAAATCAAAACCACTCTTAGCTGCACCGATAACTTTCTCTGTTCCATCGGCTGCTTTTTGGACTAGGAAGTTCCCTCCATCCTTTGATTTACGGATGACAAAGTGAGTAGCATTTTGAGCGGCACTTTTGGTTGCCTGAAATCCGCGTTGAATTTTATCATCTACAAATTCAATCGCATTGCTAACACCTTGCTTGGTCGCTTCATAGCTTTGTTGCGCTCTTCCCACGACATACTGGGTACCATCCTTTGCTTTTCCGATTACATACTCTGTACCATCTTTGGCCTTGCCTACAGAGTATTCGTATCCTGCCTTGGCCTCACCCACGACAAATTGGGTGCCATCTGTGGCCTTTCCAACAACATAGTCAGAACCATCTCTTGCTTTCCCAACGACAAAGCTGGTCGCTCTTACGGCATTGTCTTTCGTTGTATTGTATCCCCGTACTGCGCTGTCTTTTATCGAGTTCCCCGTATCCTGAAGCCTTGCTTCAGAGAGGCTTTTGGCCGATGGGTTAGTTTGATTCATCACGCGATATTTCGCCTCTTCAATACTGTTGTGGCATTTAATTGTATTAGGGAAAAAGCAGTTCACTTTGATTGTTTGATTGGTTGTAGGGTTGGTAACATTAAATGTTTTTGCGTGGGACTGAGTCGAAACCATTAGTGTCGCCAGCAGAAGGAAGTTCTTCGTTTTCATTTTTTCACCTTTGGGTATGTGTATATTAACCTACTTTACTAGTCGGTTAGTGGGAGGGAAACAATGAGATAAATCTTATGGAATTGCCGTCATTTTAGAGACTTAGCTTAGAATAAGACACCACAGCCGATGGTGAATGCATATTCTCTACGCTCAGGTGTGGCCGTATTCGAGAGGTTATCGAGATTACTTGAAATATCCAAAGTTGGAGAGTCGCCAGAAATATAGTCTGCTGAGAAATGGGAAAGTAGGCCATGGTAGTAATCGATGAAGCGCACGCCGAGCGAGATTTGCTGCACCTGTAATTCACTTTCGTATTTGAGATCTGTCGTCGTGGAGGTGTCACTGATAGGCGAGTATTTTAGCTTATAAGTGTTTTTATGAGTAAGAGAGTAGAAACCAACGAAGGGCTGAACCTTCATATCAAAGGCAGATATATTAAGATTTAGGCTTCCTCCTGCACCATACATCTGACCCGAAACCTCCTCTTCAAAAGAAAGCCCTGTTGTATCATTGGTTTTCTTCAGAGAGCCCGTATTCTTTCCATAGCGGGCCGAAACGGTTAGGGAGAATAGATAGGAGGCAAAGAACTCATGGGAAGCCTCAAGTTGAATTCCATGCACCGGAATTTTGGTCTCTTCGGCCAAAGAAGTAAAACCGCTATCGGTAGATGCCTCTTGATGATTGATTAAGGTCTGTTGATTCTGGTAGTGCACCATAAAGGAGTTACTAGAAACCTCACCTCTATAAGATTTAGCATAGGCTGCACCCTGAGTGACCAAGGCCAGAATAACAAACTTAAATTTTAAGTAATTCATGGAGACAGTATAGCAGTATATTCACTACACAGTGAACAGTTAACTGTATACGGTAACAGTTTCCGTTACAGTCACTGTATCCTAATGGGGAATATCCTTAGTCGTATCAGTGGAGAATTGAATATCAAGTGCGTAGCACTCATCAGACCCAACCTGAGTATAGGGACAATTTCTTCCACTGGTTATTCCACGAGACTGATCTTCCAGACAATCTTGATCATTGGTTGTATTGAGAACCTCAATCACAAGAGGGTCAGAGGTTGCTGGAATATCAAACTCAAAAACCTCTGAAGCACATCCGACAGGAATATCTTCAAAGAAGTGATAAGAGCCAACTCCAGAAGTTCCGCTAGCCGCTCTGACGACAATTCCAACATTGATTTTAGTAAATTCTCTCGCACCAATTTGCTTAGTACAGGCATTGCCTTTACTGTCTGTTCCTTTGCCAATCATGTGGGGAACAACTCTTAAATTAAAGCGAGAATCTGTTTTAAAAATATTTTCATTATATCCAGAAAGATGGAGTCTTGAGTTAAAGGTTACCACTCCAGCGGCCGCCCCATGCATAATGACATCATGATAGGGAAGAGTGTAATAATCCGTTGACTGGCCATTGGTTGAGATACCACTTTCATTACCTGTTCCAAAGGAGCAAGTTGGAGTAGTGGATGTTCCTGTATCACCTGTTGTGGTTGAAGTATTTGTTCCTGTGCTCGAAGTTGTCGAAGAGGAGGAACTATCCTTTCCACAGCTTGTTATTGCTGAGGCCATCAAGAAAATAAGAAAGAGTTTAAAGCTAATTTTTTTCATATCCATTACCTGTTTATTAAGGTCGCATATAGAGTTCTCTTTTAACTTATCGGAAGAACGACGGATTACTTGAGTTTTTGAGGGCGGTATTGTTAAGTATTCATAATTATGGATGATTTCTTTGTGGAAGTTAGAAATATTGAGGATAAAAGGGTTGTCACGAACTTTGAGAAGACCTTAAAATAGGAGGGTGAAGATAACTCAATCAAACTTAGAGAAACTTGCTCTTAAGTATTACCCCTTTGCCTACGCTCTTCTTCCGGATGAACTCATGGCCACTCAATTGCTTATTGATTCCATCACCAAGATGGCGGTTATGAATAAAGATTCAGATGAGGAGTTATCAATGGATAACCTCTTTGAACTCGATTACTTAAAAAATCTCTATGCCATTTCCGTCATTAGATCTGATCACTTTAAAGAGTCGAATCAACTGGAATCCTTTAACCATGAAGGAAAGGATAGCGCTTTCTATTTAATGG
>JBFHGF010000260.1:0-4984 GCA_041583335.1 Bacteriovoracaceae bacterium | reverse complement strand
TGATTCAACCGAAACACCGGCCAAGAAATCGAAATCTGAAAAACGGCAGAATGACAAGTCGGCTGCCGGCGCAGGCATCAACACATTCAGCAGCGATGACAAGTAGCCAGCGCCGTTCTACTCCTCGATGGGAAATCTGGCGATGAGCAGTTCATTTCTGCAGACAGTGCAATTGGGCTTGAAGAGCCTGTTCTTGCAGAAACTTCTCAGAGCGAGCCCATTCTTCTAGAAGAGCCAATTGCATCTTCAGAATCTCCAATTGAACTGGGATCAGAAGAAGGTTCTTACACGGTTAAAAAAGGTGAGACTTTGATGATGGTTGCCTTTAATATCTACGGAGACTATCGTAAGTGGAAAGACCTTTCTCAACTTAATGGCCTACAAGGTGATAGAGTTGCAGCTGGGGCTACCATTAGATATCAAAAACCAATGACACCATTTGTATGGAATCCTGAAGGGCTACCTTATCTTATTAAGATGGGAGATACTCTGGCTTCAATTTCGCAAGACAAGTATGGAACTCCTCAAAAGTGGCGCAGTATTTATAATAATAATAAGCCACTTATCAAAGACCCAAATTTGATTTTTGCTGGATTTACGCTTTATTATATCTCTCAAAGGGATTTAGCGTCTGAGTAGGATAATGAAACAAAATATTTTACCTAAAATATATAAGCGCCCTCTAGTGAGGGCGCTTTTTTTATGCACTTTAATCGTAAATACGGGTTGTTCACTATTGGAGAGAAAAGAAAGGGAAGTCGTCATCTCGAGTGATGAAATCCCTACAATGCTTAATAAGGATTATAGAGATCAGTTAGCTTCATTCTCTGGAGCCCTGATAGATAATCCAAAAGTTCGAATAGTAAAAATAGATAAAAAAATCAAACAATACCTAACCGAAATATTTAATCGGGTTGTATCGAATAATGAACTCCTCCTAAAAAAAGAAGAAGAGTATAGTCCAGAGTTCTATATTATCGACCACAGTATGCCATTTATTTTTTCTCTACCACAGAACAAATTCTTTGTTTCGAAAGGGCTTGTTAAGAAATATTTTAAAAACGAATCTCTTCTTATTAGTGCTCTCGTTTTTGAAATCATCAAGTCAAAGAGAGAGATATATTACAAGTCGCAATTAGTTCCAACAGGTGTGATGGATATTCAACGAATAATTTCACTTGTAAGAATAGGGCTAGAAGATAAAATGAAAATATATAAGTGGACATACTTTGCCCTTAAAAGAGCTGAGTATGATGCCTCGGCCCTTTTGAACTGGATTCAAATGCAAAATAAAAACACTCTCGATTTTAGTTGGATGATTGGCGACTCTCGAATTGTTACGAGAGAAGAGTTCGAATTTAAAAACTTTCTTGCCGGCAGGGGGTCAACAAATATTGAGCTACCAACAGCAAACTCTACACGCGAGTTTTATTATTTCAAAGATAGAATTTAGATGACGACTGCAACAGATGTAAAAACTGAGAAATTGTTTGTAGATTCCCTTTTTGCTAAGTCGGTGAGAGAAGGCAAGGTCGATAAGTTAACTGCTCTCAATATAGAGAAGTTGACTGGAGATGCCTCAAGTCGGTCTTATTTTAGAATAAGAGGGGAAGAGGGCTCATATGTAGCTTGCTTAGATCAATCTCTAACGGGTCTTAAAAAATTGGAAGAAGTAGACTTCTTGTCAGCACAAAATGTGCTCCATAAGGAAGGAGTTACTGTTCCTGAAATTTTTCATGTCGATTTTAAAAAAGGATACGTTCTCCAGGAAGACTTAGGAGATATAACATTTTTAAGAACGTTATCTTTAATTGAAAATAAAGAAGAAGAATTTAAACACTATAAGTGCGCAATTGATGAACTCTTGAAAATACAAAGCGTACCTTTGGAGCAAATGAGAGATACTGTTTTTAAGAATCGATCATTTGATGAAGAAAAGTTAATGTTTGAAGTAGACTTTACGATCAAGCATCTGATCGATGGCCTATTTGATTTGAGTCTAGATAGTGACAGAAAAATAAAAATAAGAAACAATTTCGAAAAGCTTGTGAAAGAATTGGCGAGTCAGTCCCGTGTTTTAACACATCGAGATTATCATTCACGTAATATTATGGTTAAGCAAGGAAAGCTAAAAGTAATAGACTTTCAAGATATGAGAATGGGAATTCCGCAATATGATTTAGTATCTTTACTTGAAGATTGTTACTATAACGTGGATAGCGAAAATAAAGATAAGTTGAAAAAATATTACTGGAGTGAGGCTCAAAAGTTAGGTGTTCTCGTTGAAGGCACAAACTATAGTTGGGACGACTTTCTGGTATTCTACAATAAAATGGCTGTTCAGAGGACATTTAAGGCCCTTGGAAGTTTTGCCTATATCTATCACTATCGTGATGATATTCGGTACTTAAAATATATTGGATATTCATTTGAGCAGCTGAAAGGTTTTATGTTCACAGATTCAGCTTATAAAGAGTTGAGAACACTTTTATCGGAAGTGTATTATGAGTATTGATACTTTATTTATACCGTGTGCAGGTAAAGGCACTAGGATGGGGGAACTTGGCAAGAAGTTACCGAAACCTTTGTGGCCATTATTTGAGTCGACTTTGTTAGAATTTCAAATCGATTATTTTAAAAGACTTGGTTTTAACAAATTTATTATAAATACCCATCACCTAGCATCGCTATTTAATGTTTATAAAGATACGGTTGATATTTTGTTTGAACCAGAGCTGCTTGGGAGTGGAGGAAGTCTTCACAATATAAAAAGAAAATATCCAGACCTCTCTAAGATTTTAATTTCTAATCCAGATGTGATTTATAATTTAGCCGATAAAGAGTGGATGGATTTTTTTAAAGTCGCAAGTGAAAAGGAATATGACAATTATCTTTTGGGTTTAGAGTGTCAGGCCGGAGCGCAGTATAATGAATTAGTTGTTAATTCTGAAGGTGAGTTTGAAAAGATTGAATCCCCGCCGAGTCGGCCGTACTTAACTTACTCTGGAATAGGCGTTGTTAACTTGGATTCTTTTCCTAGTGTAGAAGGAGAGTCATCATTTTTTCAGAGTGTTATTAATCCAAAAATAAATACTACAAAAGTTGTGAAGAAGGGATCGAGGGAAGATTATTGGGACTTTGGAACCCTTGAACTATATTGCGAAAAGATACTTTTTCTTATACAGGAGAAAAGTAATTTTAGAGAACTACTGGAGAAGATGAACGTCTTCGATAATAAAGCCGATTATCTACATGAAAAATGTATTAATTTAGGACAATTAAGGTTAAGTCTCGGTAATGAAAATGTTCCTCTGTCGGCGCAATGGCTAGACTAGTTTTCCCTTAGTGGCATATTGAATGGCCTCCGTGGGGCATAGCTCAATACATAGGCCACATTCGGTACATGACCAGTTCTCGATGACGTAACTTCCTTCAAGAATTTGAATACTGTCTTCTGGACATATAATGCGACAAACATCGCAAGAAATACATCGAGTGTTTACTTCTAGTTTTGCTTCCATTGGATTATTATAACCTGATGAAGTAAATTTTCATTAGGTATTAATTGACACTGGACCGTAGAAAATAGGCATTAATGATGGCATTCAAACCAACATACACAAAAAGATCGGCGGTAATTATAAATACGTTATTATTTATAATTCTATCACTATTCTTTTTGTCAGTAATGGAGTCGCTAGAAGAGGGGATTTCCGCTCTAGACATTAAAGGCTTTCTGAGCTTTCTTGATCAAAATACTTTCTTATTGGTTGTCGCCTCTTTAGCCTTCTTATCGGCCCTTTTTCTAAACTCTCTTGGGCCAGCCTTGTTTTTAGTCTTTTGCTTAGTGAGTTTATATAAGTCAGTAATCTATTTTATTATTGATTTCGATAAACTCATACTTATCCTGACATTTATATACACGGCCCTTTGCTATAACTTCTATCAGTTTTTAAAGTTGGAGCTTAAAGAACCATTTTATAACCCTAATTTTCCTCTCAATATTATCCCGAGTTACAAGAATAAACTTATTCCAATAAAAATTAAAAAGAGTGGTATTGAATACGATGCACATCTTACGAATTGGGGATTAAATGGATTTTTCTGTAAATTGTCTGGAGAGGGAAGCCCTAAAGGTGTTGTTGAAGTTGAAATAACCATTGCTGGGCATTCATTCTTTGCCGAGGGTATAATCGTATCAAGGGTTTCTGGTGGGGTTGGAATAAGAATTAGGAAAAGTCTGATCCCTGAGATGGGATGGGTAGACTTTTATGGTATCATTAACGAATTAGGTTATAGGCCATATTAGATCTATTCAGAAATGACTAAGATATGCTCATGAAGAGGAAAACCATGAAACTACTATCTCTTGCTTTGTTAATTTTATTTGCAGGTTGTACGAAAGAGTCGACACCGGAAACAGCTCTGGAAGACTTTATTCAATATAGATTCCAGTCGGGTCAAAGTAAGGAAGACATCCTAGAAATGACGACTGGTCCTCTGCATGAAAAACTAAATGAAATGAGTGATGAAGACTTAGAAAAGTTTATTGATGTAAAAGATCTTAAAAAGAGAAAACTAAAAGTTTTGATTAAAAACTGTGAAGAGGATACCTGTTACCTGACTTATGTACTCAGGTATGTGCAAGGTAAGGAAACACCTCGAGATTTTTCAGTAGAAGTGAAGAAGATTGCTCAAATAAATAAAGTGGAAGATAAGTGGCTTTTGGCCGATGTATCTAATGTAAAAACCTATATTGAAGCTAAAAAAGAGCTCAAAATTGAAGAAGAATAGAGCTGGCGTAAAGAAATCTTAATTTCTTTTTTCTAAATCCGATACGTTGATTATGAAAGACGAGTCGGAACTAATTTCGAAATTAATGGAAGAGACGATGGCCGAGAATATTGAAAGTTCTCAGTCTGAGCCTCTTTCTCATAACAGTGTTCTAAGTTTGCACGACAAATTATTTAAGGCTTATCCCATT
>JBFHGF010000259.1:0-5015 GCA_041583335.1 Bacteriovoracaceae bacterium | reverse complement strand
CTCTCTGCAGAAGCAGCAGAGTCAGATCCGTGAACCGCGTTCTCACCCACTGACTTAGCGTAAAGCTTACGAAGAGTATTTTCTTCAGCGTCAGCTGGGTTCGTTGCACCCATGATCGTACGGTTTTTCTCAACAGCGTTTTCACCTTCAAGAACCATAAGAAGAACTGGAGCAGAAGTCATGAAAGATACAAGCTCTCCAAAGAAAGGTCTTTCTTTGTGCTCAATATAGAAACCTTCTGCTTTTTCTTTAGAAAGAGTAGTAAGTTTAGCGGCAGCAATTCTAAGCCCTTCTTTTTCGAAGCGAGCAATGATGTTACCAATATTATTATCAAGTACGGCATTTGGTTTAATGATTGAAAATGTTTTTTCCATTGTAATCTCCTAAAATAGGACATCCCCACAAAGCGGGGATGGCCTTCACTATTAATTTTTTTATAAGAATTAACTGATTTAACACTGAGTCGTCAAATATTACTTCTTAAGGGCCTCTTCCATTTTCTGACCAAGTTCAGCAGGTGAACGAGCAATCGTTACCCCACATTCCTCAAGAATACGAAATTTGGCTTCCGCAGTGTCATCTCCACCAGAGATAATCGCACCAGCGTGACCCATACGCTTACCGGGAGGCGCTGAAGCACCAGCGATAAAGCTTACAACAGGCTTAGTCATATTCTTCTTAATCCAACGAGCTGCATCAGTCTCAGCAGATCCACCGATCTCACCAATCATGATAACCGCTTCAGTCTCAGGATCTTTTTCGAAGAGCTCAAGCATATCAATAAAATTTGTTCCGTTTACCGGATCTCCACCAATACCAACACAAGTTGATTGACCAATTTCTCTTTGAGTTAATTGGAAAACCGCTTCGTAAGTAAGAGTCCCTGAACGAGAGATAACCCCTACTTTACCTGGCATGTGGATATGTCCTGGCATAATCCCGATCTTACACTCACCTGGAGTGATAATCCCTGGACAGTTTGGACCGATAAGGCGAGTTTTTGAGTCGCGCAGAGCAGCCTTAACTTTAACCATATCAGTAATAGGAATCCCTTCTGTAATCGCGATCACAAGTGGCATTCCCGCATCAATACACTCAAGGATTGAATCAGCAGCAAATGGAGGTGGAACCATGATCATCGCCGCGTTCGCTCCTGTCTTATCAACCGCTTCAGTAACGGTATTGAAAACAGGAAAACCTTCGTGAACCGTACCACCTTTACCAGGAGTTACCCCACCAACAAAGTTTGTACCGTAGTCACGTGATTGAAGTGAATGAAAGGTTCCCTGTTTACCAGTAAAACCAACAGTAATAAGTTTTGTATCTCTACCTACTAGGATTGCCATCTTATGCCTCCCCTTTCTTAGCTGCTTCAACAACTTTTTTAGCAGCATCAGCTAGATCATCGGCAGCGATGATATCTAGATCAGATTCATTAAGAATTTTCTTCCCAAGAGCAACGTTAGTACCCTCGAGACGAACAACTAGAGGAACTTTAAGATCAAGTTCTTTAGCTGCAGCAACAACACCATCAGCGATGATGTCACACTTCATAATTCCACCAAAGATATTAACTAGGATAGCTGATACATTGGGATCTTGAAGAATGATAGTGAATGCTTTTTGAACCGTTTCCTTAGTGGCCCCTCCCCCTACATCGAGGAAGTTAGCAGGTTTTCCACCAAAGAGAGAAATGATATCAAGAGTACCCATCGCAAGACCGGCACCGTTTACAAGACATCCAATATTCCCATCAAGTTCAATATAAGAGAGACCAAACTCAGCCGCTTCAAGTTCTTTCGCTGATTCTTCAGTTGGATCGCGAAGAGCTTCAATTTCAGGATGTCTGAAAAGAGCGTTAGCGTCGAAGTTAAGCTTGGCATCAAGTGCGATCACATCATTGTTCTTTGTAACCACAAGAGGATTGATTTCCGCAATGGTACAATCTTTTTCTACGTAAAGGTTATAAAGACCTTGGAAAAACTTAGAAGCTTTCTTAACAAGATCCTTATCTTTGATACCGATACCATAAGCAAGTTTACGTCCAATAAAAGGAGTAAAACCAGCAGCTGGATCAACAGCAACTTTGATAATTTTCTCTGGAGTTTCTTCAGCTACTTTCTCAATTTCAACCCCACCTTCAGAAGAGGCCATGAAAGTAATTTTTCCCGTACCACGATCAAGAACAAGTCCTGCATAGTACTCGTGCTCGATTTCACAACCTTCTTCAATAAGAAGAGTTAATACCTTCTTACCTTCTGGTCCAGTTTGGTGAGTTACTAAAGTTTTACCTAGGATGTCGTTTGCGTGCTCTTTAACCTCATCAAGGCTCTTTGCAAGCTTAACACCACCAGCTTTACCACGCCCACCGGCGTGAATTTGTGCTTTAACAACCCATACGTTGCCACCTAGTTCTTTGGCCGCTGCTACTGCTTCATCAACTGTCTTAGCTACTTTCCCTTTTAGAGTGCTAATGTTGAATTCACGCATAAGCTCTTTGGCCTGATACTCGTGAACATTCATAATAGAGACTCCCTACTTTGAGTTCATGTCCGACGCAAAACCGATTATGAAGGTCGGACATAGTTATAAAAATAATCGATCTTAATTTGAACCCATAATAGTGCCACCGTTTGCTTTACTCTAGGAGCACAGCAACACAAAGCCTTGATTTTCTTAAAAAAAATAGTCAGGCATTCAAGAAACCCTGAGAATGGTCAGCTTCTCTAAAAGATGCGCCATGCTCCACTCAAAAAAGGCCATAAGAATTAGACGAAATCAATAAAACTTTATTATGATCAAGTATATACAATAGGATTTAGATTCATGAAATTAAGTTTTACCTTTATATGCCTTTTCTTTATTTCGGCCATGACTTGGTCACAAGAGGCTACCCTCGTCACTTTTAAAGGTGAAGTCACCTTGAATAAAAGTAAAATCGAAGAGGGACAAAAGAATCTTCCCATCAACCGTGGCGCAGCCCTGGAGGCCATTGGTCCCAATAGCTTCTTTATTGTTCAATACAAAAACGGATCGCGCTTCATGGTCAAAAATGGTCGCATCATTGTAAAAGAGCTTAAGGCCGATAACACCGAAGTCTCTCTTCTAACAGGGACAATCTTTAGTTACATCAATCCGAAGGCCGCCCAAAAATTTAAAGTGAAAACAAAGCGTGCTTCTTTTGGTGTTCGCGGCACGAAATTCTGGTTGCAAGAAGACGACAAGGAAAGTTACCTCTGCGTATGTGAAGGTGTCGTCGCGGTCCGAAATAACCACTCCCTCA
The DNA here is from genome assembly GCA_041583335.1 of Bacteriovoracaceae bacterium. Lineage (GTDB taxonomy): Bacteria > Bdellovibrionota > Bacteriovoracia > Bacteriovoracales > Bacteriovoracaceae. The sequence continues at coordinate 1,732 of JBFHGF010000259.1, read as the reverse complement.
TGCTGGTCAACCCACGAGAAGATTCCCATATCGACTCTTCCCTTGGGACACTCCAAAAAAGTGCAGCAAATGATATGATGTGGAAAATGGCCACAGAAGGATTTAAAACCATGGGGCTTCCCGTATCTTCCACCCAAGATTAAAACTATGAACAAGACCAAACTTAAATATTATATTTTAGAGCCTGCCCTATTTAAACTAGACGGCGGCGGCATGTACGGCATTATTCCCAAACCTCTTTGGAATCGCGTCCATCCGGCCGATGAACAAAACCGCGTGCTACTGGCGCTACGTTTAATGCTGATCCAAGGACCAGATAAAACAGTGTTGATAGATACCGGAATTGGCGACTACCACGACGAAAAATTTATCAAGATGTTTGACGTTCAAAGTGAGCACTCACCCCTAGAGCAGGCCTTGGCCAATATTGGATTAAAGAAAGAGGATGTCACTGATTTGGTGATTTCCCACTTCCACTTCGATCATATTGGCGGCCTTGGCAAAGACACAGAAAACGGCGAGCACATCCCCCTTCTTCCCCACGTCAATATTCACGTCCACAAACAACACTATGACTATGCCTTTAGGCCTACTCCACGAGATGCAGGCTCCTTTCACGCCCATCGTTTTGGACCACTTCTCAAAAGCTACCAAGAAAAGGGGCAACTCTACTTTTATCAAGGCGATCAAGGTGAGCTCTTTGACCTCGGCCCTGGCCACCCTTTAAAATTCATCACCAGCCACGGCCACACCCCTTGGCTTATGCATCCCTATACCGATGAATATATCTATTTAACTGACCTCATCCCCACTTCTCATCATCTGCATATTCCTTGGGTGATGGGCTACGACATTGCTCCAGGAGTAACGACTGAGTACAAAGAGAAACTTCTTCAATTTATTGCAGAAAAAAAACTTAAGGTCGTCTACGAACACGACCCTGAATTCTGGGGCTCAGAGCTTGGACGAGATGATAAAGGTCGAATTACGGCCAAGAAAAATTATAAACGAGAAGAAGAAATCTCGTACTCTCTAAACCAATGAACTCATTACATATAACAAATTTATCAAAATCTTTCGGAAACTTTCAAGCATTAAAGAATATCAACCTAACCATAAAAGAAGGTGTATGCTTAGGCCTTCTTGGCACTAATGGAGCAGGAAAGTCGACAACCATTAAAATCATTACAGGTCAATTGGCAGCGAGCTCTGGAACCGTTCAAGTATTTGGATACACGCCAGAGAAGAACTTAAAGAAAATCCACCAATTAATTGGGCTTGTGCCTGAAGGTCAGCCGCTTTACGAAGATATTTCAGTCAAAGCGAATATTGATGTCTTTCGAGGTATATTTGGACTCCCCGAAGAAAGAACGAAGTTGATCATTGACCAACTCTCCCTAACTGAAAAAATGGAGACTAAAGTTAAAGATTTATCCAAAGGTCTAAAGCAAAGAGTTCTTATAGCAAAGGCCATCATTCACCAACCCAAATTCCTTTTACTTGATGAACCAACAAGTGGACTTGATCCAAGTTCCTCTGAAAATATTTATAAATTACTTGAGGAACTCAAAAATAAAGGTACTACAATACTTCTCACTACCCATTTAATGAATGATGTCGAAAGACTTTGTGATGAAATTGTTTTTATTAACAAAGGTACCATTATCGCAAGTGGCACAACCCAAGAAATAAAGTCACGATTTCATGATAATAGCGTTGTTGTAAAATATAG
>JBFHGF010000258.1:0-5053 GCA_041583335.1 Bacteriovoracaceae bacterium | reverse complement strand
AGATCTCTATAACTTGAGTGATATCGATGAGGGGATTGAGGCAAGGCTTGATGTTATCAAGGCGATAGAAAAGCACCTCAATGTTTTTATTTATGATCACGATCTAGAGATTCTCGTTCAAGATACCAGGGCCTTTGATTCTTTTCTCTTGGCCGTAGCCGGTCAAAATAAAATTAATGAACAAAATCAAAAATTACCTGATTGGACTCGCCCTCAAGAAGTTAATTTCATTGCACCTAAGTTCGATTAGGTGAGTTCTTTCTTTTGCTGTAGTTTCAGTCCTACTTTGAAGGCCTTGATTATTTCTGAGGTGCTATTTAAGTAAGATTGTCCTTCTTTTATTAAAAAGCTGACTTCCTTAATAACCTCTTGTTTAGTCTTCTCACTTTGTAAAAATCGTTCATATTCTAGGGAGAGATTGAGAAGAAAAACGAGTTCCTGAGCAGACAGGGGTGAAGCCTCCACTATTCCTTTACGATTGGGAGCAGGAGTTTGGGTAGGGTTTTGATATTTAAAGTATTGCTTTTCAATAATTCCGAGGTCACTTTGGGCGATGATTTCATCTAGGGAAGATCTTTGCAATTGAGTGAAAAAGCTTTTGGCCATGGGAGCAGTAACATGTCCATTCTCCAGACGTCTTACTTCTCGCTCCCCATAATTATCATCGATAATTTGCTCTCTGGCATTAAGCACATCATGGAGGCCATCGCTCTCGTCGACATACTCACTGGTGATATAGGCAATCCTTTCGAGGAGTCTATCGAGCAGGGAGTGGTTTTCCTGTGAGAGATGAGATAGGAGATTGGCAATAATATCCCAGTGAATAATATCGCGAGATAAAATAAGGTATTGATCCAATTCAAGTTGAAAATGAGAGCTGAGGGCCTTTTCTAGTAGTTCCTTGGACATCGATGTTTCGATAGAATTCATATCGAGGATGAAGTTCTCCAAGTCAAAAATAAGAAGCTCGTGGGATAAGATATCTACAATGAGGTCTTCATCAAATTTAGTAAGATTTTCACTAAATGCCTTCTTATCGGTTTCATAGAGAGATTCAAGTAACTCAAAGAATTGATCATAGGAAAGAGTTTCGAATTGCTCCGCTTCTGAATACTTCCATAAGAGATCATCGACAATTGCATTGACCTGCTCTTTTGTGGCACAAGCGATGGCCCAGCCAGACTCTTCAATGCCATACTGCTCGACGATATGGATAAGATCTCGATGGGATAAGGATTGAACTTCGGTGACCGGATTATCACTGGAGAAAATGTGCTCAATAATTTCTTGGTTCCTAATCGTGACTTTCATAATATTTTTATTTAATTTCTTTGAAGGTATTGAGCCCTAAGAGCACAAAGGTATAGAGGCATCCCACCACTAGCCAAAAAAGTGCTGCAAGGAAGTCGGAAGAAAGTCCACTTAGTCCAATCAAGATACACGCCGGACCTGCTACGATGGTGTAGAAGGCAAGGTAGCTGTGACCAAATTTCTTTCCTTTATTCCACAGGGCGTAGACCAAGGCGTGGTAAACAAAGGCAATCGCGAGCATAGTCAGTAAAGTGTTGATCATTAAAGAGTAGAGTTGCCTTTCAAAGTCTGGAGTGACTTGTCCCGATGCGTCGGGGTAGGCCTTCATCACAATTTCCATGGACTTTTGAAAGACCTCTTTATCGGAGAATTTAAAATAGAGATATGTATAAATCGATAAATCGGCAATCAATAAGCATACCGTGGAAATAAGTTTGAATGATTTTGTCGTCAGGTTGTTGTATAGTTGTTTCATTGGTTAATTACCTTAATAATATTGAGAATATAACTCTAAAACATATTTTAGGCTTTTTTTATGTATATACAAATTTTAATCCTTATCCTCTCAATCGTTGCGCTCTATTTCGGTGCCGAGTTTGCTCTTGATGCAGCGGAGAAGATTGGTCTCTTCTTTGGAATGAGTCCGTTGGTTATTGGATTAGTTCTCATTGGTTTTGGAACATCACTACCAGAGTTCTTTGTCTCTCAATTAGCGTGTCTAGAAGGTGAACCTGAAATAGCGATGGGTAATATCATCGGCTCCAATATTGCCAACCTCTTTCTCATTATGGGTGTGAGTGGGATGCTGGCCCCTCTCTATATTTTGAGTCAGGATATTCGAAGACAAATTTTTATTCACGTGATTTTAACGGCCTTCTTGGCGGTGATTATTCTCTATATTGGAATTAATCCGCTGACGACTCTACTTTTAGGTCTCTTCTTCGGAGTCTATCTTTGGGATACATTTCGCCAGATGCACAAGCAAAGACAGCTTAGGGCCCTTGATGAAGACGATAAAGAGGATGTGGAAAAACTTGAGATCTATGTCTTTGGAAAACTGATCGTTGGATTTATTCTTCTCTATTTGGGAGGTGACTATCTGGTATCTTCTGGAACGGAAATTGGAAAACTGACTGGTGTTCCGGCCTATGTGATCTCTGCCATTTTTGTGGCCTTTGGAACATCTTTTCCTGAATTGGTTACGGCGCTTATTGCTGCCTATAAAAAGAAAAATACTGACTTGATTACAGGAAATATCATCGGCTCTAATATTTTTAATGTGGCCTTTGTTATGGGCTCCATTGGCATCTATGAAGTTCCTATTCGCCAGAACTACAATATTGAATTGGGCTTTCTCGCTTTTGCGGCCCTCTTCTTAGTTATGCTGATTATGGTGAAGAGAAACTTCAACCGCTTTGGTGGGGTGGTTTTCTTATCGAGCTATGCTGCCATTATCTATTACTGGATTCGTTAGATCTTCGAATAGTCTCTTTGCTGGAGCTTTCTTTCTACATCTTTCTTGGCCTTATCTTCGCGCTTGTCGTGAAGTTTCTTACCGCGGGCCAAGGCGATTTCCATCTTAATATTACTATTTTTGAAGTAGATCTTAACGGGAACCACAGTGAGTCTTGAGGCCTTCATCTCGTGGTAGATCTGCTCAATCTCACTAGCGTGAAGAAGAAGTTTTCTCTTTCTCAATTCATCGTGGTTATTAATATTTCCCCATTTGTAGTGGGGAATATTCATATTATAAATCCAAGCTTCTTTATTCTCATCGACCATAATATAAGCTTCAGACATGGTGACACGTCCTTCGCGTAGAGTTTTAACCTCTGTTCCTTGCAAGACGAGTCCTGCTTCGAAGGTTTCTTCAAAAGCGTAGTCAAAGGTTGCTCTCTTATTCTTGGCAATAATTTTAATTCCCATAATTCTTCCTAAAGGTACTAGAAGCTAACTTTCATTCCCGTCATGGCCATTAAAACGTGACCACCAATAGTGTAGCCGGGAGCGCCAATCTTTTGGCCAGCGTTTCCATTTTCTTGTCCCGCTGTTTTTACCACATTCTCCTCTGAGAGCTTATGGTATTGTGTGCTAAGACCAAGTTGAATGTCTTTATTAAACAATTTGAAGTCGTAGGTCAAACCACCCGTAAGGATCAGGCTGTCGGCATCGATTGTATTGCCTGCTCCTGAGAAGTCAGAGTCTATAGGGGTTTGGCGATAAATAGCTCCCGCTAAAAGAGAGATTGAGTCGGTTGCGATCCACTTGATCCCAACTTTGGGAACAATGATATTCTTAAGGGAGAGTTTTTCGTAGTCATCACTGGCGCGAACAGTCCCCCCAAGGTTTTTGATCTTAATCAGAGGTGACTCATAATTTTCCCACATCTGATACTCGATAGAGGCATAGGCTTCAAATTGACTCCAGGCCTTAGCATAACTCAAACGCAAAATATGGGGATCGTAGTAGATCATATTTTCTAGGCCAATATTAATAAGGGTTAGAGGAGGGTCTGAGATCTCTCCGGTGGCCACGGCATCAAGGTTTGATTTCATCTCTTGTTGAAAAGTAAAACCAAGATGAGAGTCTTCCATTTTATAAACAACTGAGGCAATGACACCAAGGCTAGGATCAATTTGGGTCTTGGCATTGCCACTTGAGCCGTAGGAATCCCCAAGGCTTACCTGAGTATTCACACGGGCCGAGGCTTGAAATCCAATATGGGTTCCCAGAGAGATGGCCCACTTATCGCTTAAGGGGAGGGCGTAGTTGGCATGCAGTTGGGTTCTGCGGTAGCGAGCACGATACATAGCATATTCAGGTAGGCTGTAGTGACCTGAGTTGGTCTCCATAACCGATCCTATGGGTGCCGTATAAACGACAGAAGCCGCTCCAAATTTCTTCTCTCGTAGGGGAAGGATCAGAGAGACGACAGTATTATTTGAATCCTGGTAATTGGTATTTGCACTTCCTGTGACGACAGTCGTCCCACTTTGCCCGTTGGTAGAGTTCTCTGTCACTACATTATCAATGGATTCAAAGCTATGGGTAACCACAGAGGCGGTTGCCGCGATGGAAATCTTTTGAGACCAGGCCGAAAGGGCCGGAAGGAAATAAATATTGGCCGGGTCTTCACCGTTGCGATTGGCCTGGTTTCCAATACTGCTGGTGCTAGGTCCTGTTCCAAAGTATTCGGGAAAGGAAGCTTGCGCAGAAGAAGTCGCTAGGGCGATGAGAAATATCAAGGAGAGGGATTTCATGAGTTGGCCTCCAAGGCAAGATAGAGCTTTTGAATATCTTCAAGCTTAAGGGATTCCGCCCTTTGACTTCTTTCGAGTCCACAAGAAGCAAAGGCTTTATCGAGGCGCTCTTTGGGGTAACGTCCTTTGAGGTTCGATCCCATCTGTTTGCGCTTAAATTGAAAAAGGGTGCGCAAAAAACTCTCATATGATTTAAAGTTTTCTAGACTAATCACGGGTTCATCACGACGAATAAAACTGAGTACGGCCGAATCGACTTTCGGTGGCGGTTGGAAAGCTCCGGGAGGAACTTTACATAAGAGCTTCACTTCAAAGTAATTTTGAGAAAGGGCGAGTAAGCTATTCATCGCTTTTCCCTCTCTGGTATCAATTGGGAAAACTTTATCGGCGACCTCTCTTTGAAACATCAAGGTCATGTACTTGAGAGAGGGAGACTTGATAAATTGAATCAATAAGGGGGTGCTCACATTGTAGGGCAGGTT
>JBFHGF010000257.1:0-5059 GCA_041583335.1 Bacteriovoracaceae bacterium | reverse complement strand
TAGAGCAAGAGTGATGCCAACTTCGTGCTTTTATACGCTCTTGGAGTGCCTTTATTATGGGGTTTGAAGGGGAGGATTTCGAAGAAAACTGTAAAGCTTTTAACAGTGTCAAAAGTTTAAACAGGGCCTAAATATTTGTTATGAGGTGACGCTTTGGAGATATCCATGACTTAGATATATATCTTATTTCCATTGGCCTGGGGTGATCGTCTTATATTTAAACAATTTATATAGGGTAACTTCTTATTTTTTTTGTGAAATGTCCGATAAAGGGCAGGTCTATAAGGAGAATAAATCATGTCGTTTAAAGGTAATCTCATTCTTTCCCTGTTGAGTATTTGTGCTGTCTTTTCTTGCTCCCATCAACAGGCCCTTGATGAAGACCAGGCCATTCATTTTAAGAGGAGTTATGGCTTTGATTATCAGAGAAGTGAGCGTACTCCTGCGGCAGCGACCGAAAATTGTTCTACTTCGATGAAGTATATTCTTGTCAAAAGAAACCGCTCAAAAGGCATGGCCCAGCTCATTAAAGATGGAGACCTCGATGGACTAAAACTCATGATCCATAATTCCCATGACGGTGAGCGCTTAGATAAACCCATTCCCTATACGGCCTGGTATCGAAAGCTGAGAAGAATGAATAAGTCCCACCATGTGCCAGCACTCTTTCAGTCAAAGAATAAGCTGGTAGGGGATGTGGATACTTTCAGTACTATTTTAAAAGTCGTAGATGATGATATTACTTTTGGTGAACATGAAAAGGCCGCGATGGAAGATATTCTCAGTTGGGCTGAACACATCCAACAGTATCAACAGCGCTTGAACAAAGTTATCGAATACGGTTTTGAAGTGCGCTCCACTTTGAACCGCCTAAAAGATCATCTCAAGAACGATAAGAGTTTTGCTAAACGCAACTTCCCCAAAGATGTCTCCGTGCCCATGGTCGATAAGGAAGGCAGAGTGATTGAGAGTGAAATTTATTTTGAAAGTGTTGATGACCTCAAAGAATTCATCAATGAAAAAGAAGCGGAAGTGGTGCTCACCTTTTCTCAAAATATGTTTGATGAGGTTTTTAAGAAGTCACGCATCTATGATGTACTCGTTGATCAGGCCGTGTATTATAGAAGATTGGAGTTGGTCATGGAGCGCCTCAACTCTATTCCTAAGGGCAAACTGAGTGATGACCAAGTCGCTCTAAAAGATATCTTGGAAGAGGTGATGGCCAACCCTGTGAATCGTCCCCGCGCGGATGCCGCACTATTTGTTCGTAAAAAAGAGCGCTCGGCCGAACTTTGGGCATCCCTACGTTTTTGGAAATCAAAGCGTGTAGAAAAAGATGCCAAATATAAGATCCCAGATAAAGTTTTGGAGCAGGCCCGTGCCGTATCACCCTATGGCCTTATGATTAAGTCCATGGCGGTAGTGACTTTGGTGACTACGCCCCTGACGATCATCTACAATGACAACCCTTGGGTGCAGTATATGACGAGCTCCATTGAAAATAGAATTAGTGACTTCATGGTTTTTACCTTAGGGCTACCCACAAGTTCCCTTAGTGCCTGTTATAAGTCTGAGCGTTCATGGTCGATAGAAGAAGCAAGTACCATGAATAGTTTCTTAGAATCCCATCTGGGCCGCTATACGGCCTACCAAAGAATCGATCCTTCTTATGATCCTGAGGATGATGAAGAGTATATGAAGAAGAAGGTTGAACTTCAGGCCATGTGCTTAAAAATGAGAATGGAATTTAAGAGTGCCGATCGCCACTTGGCCAATAAAGAACTCCTTGGTGAGCATGGGTATCGCTTTGCTTCTCATATGGTTCTTATTGACTTGGCGAGATCTGATTACCAAGACGAAGAGCTCGGTGAACTGATGTATCAGTATTTTGAGGAGAGTGAGATTCTGGAAAACTCTGGAAACGCCGCTCGTATTATGGAACAGATTCGCGCCCATAGTGATGATGATTTCGTCACTAAGCTCAAGCAATATCAAGAGGATGTGGATGTTGCCGTATCTCGCGTGAAAGATGGAAGTATGGATATTTACTACCCCGATTCCGATAAATTCTTTGAGATTATTGAAGAATATAAAGACGCTGGTGAGTAATTTTTCCTCAATCCTTTGATCTTTACAGGTTTTGCGCATAAATTACCTTAAACCGAGGAAATTCTATGTTAGCAAGATTTAATGTTTTAAATAGTGAAAATGATCAAACCTTAGAGGGGATTGATTATCCTATTCTCTTAAATACTGATCAGATTGCTTCCGTTAAATCAATCAATATTATGTATAAGGGCAATATCATCAAAGGCTTTTGGATCCGTATGGTTTCAGGCAAGAAGTATAAGGCCACTCGCGTACCCGATGAGATTAAATCACTACTGGAAAGTGATAATGGCCTAAGTCATCGCGAAATTAATGGTACTCAATTGACTTCAGGTGATTACCAACTCGATATTTCTATGCAATAATCCACTATGGGAAAATTCTATCTTGGCCATGTAAGCTATAACGGCCAAAACTATCATGGTTGGCAAAAACAAAAAGATTTGCCAACAGTTCAAGAAACTATTTTTAATAGCATTCGCTCTCTTTATGAGTTTGGAAGAATTGATGTGAAGGCCACCAGTCGTACGGACAGCGGTGTTCATGCTTTCTCACAAGTTGTGAAGATGCTCATCCCAAGACGAGTGGATGCACAAGAAATGCGTGAATTACTCAACGCGGCCTTACCAGACGATATCTATGTCCATCAATTGGAGCGTATCAATAAGAGTTTCAAAGTTACTCATTTATCCCAGTATAAAGAATACCTTTATTTTTTTACTCTAGGTGATAAAGTCCCTTACGACTTTGTCGGCCATATTGAGGCGGCCCGTGCCCTTAATTTAGATTTGATGCAACAGGCGGCCCGTTACTATGAAGGTAAGAACTACTTCCAATACTTTCAATATAAATCCGACACCAAGGGCGGGTTCTATCGCAATATTCTAGAATCCCATATTGTGAGGGCCCATGACATTTTTCCTGAGGCCTTCCCGAAAGATAGTCCTGTATACTGCTTTCATATCAAAGGAGAGGGCTTTCTCAAGCAAATGGTTCGTATCCTGATGGGAACTCTCACAAAGGTTGGTCATGGGGATATTACTCTTGAAGAATTGAAGCAGTGGCTCACTCATCCTGAAGAGAGGGACCCTTCTTTTGATTTGGGAGAGGACGCACGACCAGGCTTCATCGCCCCTGCAGCTGGACTCTTTCTCTATCATATTCAATATCCGCAACTGCAAGTGGGAGAGGATATTCGTGTGATTGAAGATCTTAAGAATTTTAGGGAAGAGTTCTCGCAATTGGAATTATGGAATAGGGGAAACTGTGAGAGTTTCCCCATCGAAATTCGTTCTTAGTTAAGCGCACCCAGATCAATCGCAAGTGTATCAATGGTACGATAAAATGTTGTTTCTGTGTCTTTATATAAGGCCTTGTTGGAATAAACACAGGCTTCAATAGCATTTTCACTAGAAATCAGGGTTCCTACTGTTGGTACGGTAGCTGGAAAGCTGCCTCCCGTTTGGTTTTTAACTCTTCTATCAATCCCACTTACTCTAATTAGGGTGAAATTATTGGAAGAGTAAGTTGTATGGGCCATATAACCACAGTACTCATAGGTATAATTACCCTTATGGATCTTGGAAGGATTATTTGTCTGTGAGGATAGTGTTGCCGTATTAAGATAGACCACACCACTTGAAATATAACCATTTACACAAGCACTATAGGCATCAGCGTAGGAGTCGTTATTTACTTGAACTTGATTGAGAACAGATGCAGATTCATAGCTATACTCTTGCACGATAAGAGTATCACCCGCGCTATCGCGAAAGAAGTAGTTATCGTTATTCATCTGCTTATAAAGGGTCCCACATTCACTGTAGGCAACACCAGGAAGCTCTTCTTCATCCTCATCTTCTTCATCATAGTAGGTAATGGTTCCGTCACCTGTTGTGGTAGTGGTCCCCGTTACTTCCTCGTCTTCACCTGTTGTAGTTGAGTTTGAAGTGGCGGCCGTAGTAGAGTTATTCTTCTTACTCGAACTCGTGGTTTGAACACAGCTGGTGGTAACCAGCATAAGGGCCAACATCATCATATAGACTTTAGTGCCACGAATTGTTTTCATTTTTCTCTCCTATTTATTTCTTTGCGTAATATTGATGCAAGGCCTATGCCAATAATATATTTTCTAACTCCTTAATATTTTGAAATTGGCGAACGATTGGCCGTAAACTTTTTAAACAATTGAGTTATTCTTTACAAAAGTATGCCAATTCTTGATTAATTACTGCATCGTTTTACTCAGGCCCTGTTATAATATAACCGATATGTGTTTAGACGTATCAGAGTAGTGGAGACGTATGAAGAGATTACTGGCCATACTTACTTTAGGCATATCATTCACCAATCTTTCGGCCATGCCTGAGAGCATACCTAGTGCTTCAGTGGCGAAAGACTTTGAGAAAACCGAACTCTTTCTTAGAAAGCTCGATGTAGCAGAAATAAGCACTGGTAAGATTTATATTTTTGAATTTGGTTCTGCCCGTCGACTTAAAGAGATCACTTCTGGCGACAGCTTTATCGGGGTGAAGAAGAATCGCAGTAAAGTGGTGGACTTCTATGTCGACTCTAATAAACTGCCTTTGACGGTAGCGACCCAGCTTAAAGATGTCGATGGGACTATGCCCATGCAAGAGAGATTGAGAATCGGAAAACTCATTCATTCTCGCATCTTCAAACTTGCTGAAGATAAAGATAAGATCACAGTTGAATTCAACAGTACTCCAATCGAAATCGGTTCTGCTCAATAACTATATTCTGATTACTTTCTTTTCGCGTGTCACTTCTTTTTACACCCTGATCTCTCCATTGCTTATAATTCATCTCTCTATATATAATATAAGGATAAGGGACGATAAATCTCTGGCCTTTATTTTGCACTATTTACTTCTGAATTGAATCATGACTGAGGAGTATGGGATGCATTCCTTTAATAAAGGATCGCACG